>JAFQBZ010000024.1 GCA_017399515.1 Clostridia bacterium
ATTTTTAAAAATTTATTGACAAACTGAATGTGGTTTGATATTATATAGGAGCATGTTGCGAAAGCAAAGGCACTATATGGGGGTATAGCTCAGCTGGCTAGAGCGCCTGCCTTGCAAGCAGGAGGTCATCGGTTCGATTCCGATTATCTCCACCATATAGGACTGTAGCTCAGTTGGTTAGAGCACCACCCTGATAAGGTGGGGGTCGGAGGTCCGAGTCCTCTCAGTCCTACCAAATGAAAACAAAGTCGGAACAGACTTTGTTTTTTTTGTTGTAGAAATTCCGACCCACGCCTTTCACGAAACGAAGTGGAGTATAAGAACTATTCGGTTGTCCGATTTTCTTCTACTATGCTCTACCAAAAAAGAAACCACGGTTTATCCGTGGTTTTTCTTTTTGGTTTGATTTAGAAGAATTGAACCACCGATTCAAAACTTATTACGGGCATAATTTGATTTATTCAAATTTGCCCCTGCACCGAAGGTTGCCGAACATCGTTCGGCATAAGGTGGGGTTACGCGACTTTTAAGCAATCTTTTTGTTAGGGCAAATAAGGTGGGTAAAGTTATACTACTTTGTTTATCATTTATTTTTTAAATAGGGTTGGCTTTTTGGGTTTTTGTGGTATAATGGTGGCAGAGGTGAATGATTATGAAACATATTGAAGTTGTTGCTGGTGTTATTGAACACGATGGAAAAATTTTATGTATGGAACGCGACCAAGGAAAGTATGACTATGTGTCTTTCAAGTGGGAGTTTCCTGGTGGAAAGATTGAAGTGGGTGAAAGCAAAGAAGACGCCTTAAAGCGTGAACTTCGTGAAGAAATGGAAATGGATGTTGACATTACAGGACATTTTTTAGATGTTTATCATGAGTATCCAGACTTCACAATGAATATGTATACTTTTTCTTGCAAAGCAAAAAGCAAAGATTTAAAAATGAATGTGCACCACGATTTTAAGTGGCTTGACAAAAGTGAACTTGAAACTCTTGATTGGGCACCTGCAGATGTTCCAATCGTAAACAAAATTCTTGGAAAATAGAAAACAAAAACGAACCGTTTTGGGTTCGTTTTTTTTGTTTGCGAAAATGGGTTTTTAATAATATAATGAAAGCAGAGGAAATTTTTATGTGTCAGTTGAATTTATATATTGTTCCAAAGAATGTGAATAAAGAAAGAGTTTTAAATTTAATGAAAGATTATTTTTATTATGACAAGCCAGAGTGTGTGACCGAAGAAAATATTTTGGTTGAAGTTCAAGATGAAAACAATGTTTATGTGAGTGCCGGCATGGGTTGCAACTGTGGAACAGTTCAAGGAAGTTTTCAAGAAGAAGACAACACAAAATCTTGGCAAGAATTAAAACAAGAAAAAATGAATGCAGAAAGAGAAAAACTTTTAAGGTTTAAATCTTTGCTTGAAAGTGAAGATTATCTTGAAAAGAAAAATGAGTTTAGAAAAAGGTTAGATGAACTTAGCGAAAAGAGAAACAATGCAAATGGTCAAGAGGCAGATGATTTGCTTAAAGAAATGCAAAAAATGTTTCAAGATGATATTTTTGATGTTTCAATGAGATATGAAAAACGCAAAACAGAAGATGGAGTTGAAATTGTATTTCATACAATTAATGAAGATTTAGAAAATCTTGAAAGAAGTGTTTGTGGAACAACTGAAAAAGATTTTGAAAATCTTAAAGCATTTGTTGATGAAATTTTAGAAGATGCCAATGAAGTTAAATTGTTTTCGTTTTGGCAAGATGGTGATTTGCCAAAGGTTGAAAGTGAAGAGTATGTCTTTCAAGACGAGTTTAAAATTGAAGATATAATCTATATGAAATATAACGAACTGCTCACAATTTTCAAAAGATAAAGCACAGCAATTTGCTGTGCTTTTTTTGTGCTTAAAATTTGGGTGTTTATTCGAAAATGTCGTTTGCTTTTCGGTTGGTGTATTCATTGAAAATAAATGTTGCCATTTGTTCTGGAGTTTCTTTGCAATCGCGTTCAAGCCAAAGTTTGCAGATTTCTTTGATTCCCGCACCGAAAAAGTTTGCACGATAATAAAGTTCAATATCACTTTTTTGTGGATTGTTAAGGTTATCTTTTATGGTTGACATGGCTTGAATTTTTGAATTTTTTTCAGCAAGTGTTGTGTATGGAATATTTAAAAATGCCTTATAAAAATATTTATTCTTTTCAACAAATGTAAACATATCAACAAATGCTTCGTGGTTTTGCCTTAAACCATTATTGAAAATATTGACAAAACTGTTTGCAAATTTTGATTCAATTTTAATTGTGAGGTCATTGATGTCGTCATAATGAGCGTAAAAAGTGCTTCGGTTGATTTCTGCAGTTTCACAAATTTGACTGATGGTTATATCTTCGTATTTATGGTTTAAAATTAAAGTTAAGAACGCTGTTTCAATTTTTTCACAATTGATTTTATAGCGTTTATTGTTTTTTGTGTTCATAAAAAACTCCTTTAAGAAATGTCGTTTTTTGTGTGATTTTTTATTATTCCAACACATTGGTTGCTTTTGTTTTGGTAATATTTATTATTCCAACAAATGTCGGTTTTGTGTTGTGTGCAAAATTTTTAAATAATTGATAATTGCATTTTTATTGTATTAAAATGTTATTAACAAGTCAAGTGTTGGAATAATGACTTGACTTAAAATTTTAATTTAGAGAGGTTAAAAATATGGAAGAAAAGAAAGATAATATTTTCAAAAAAGCCGGCAGAGGCTTAAAGAAAGCATTTAAAGATATGGGTGAAAATGCAAAGGCTCAACACGAAGTAGATAAAGCAAACTTTGCAGCAGCAAAAGCAGAAGCAAAGGCAAACTTTGAAGAAAATAGGGGAACAAATACATTTAGAAAAGCAAAGGCGCAAGCAAAGCAATCTTGGGACGACGCTCACATGAGCCCAGCAGAGAGAACTGCTAAAATGCGTGAAGAGCAAGCAAAGCAAATTGAAGAAGCGAATGAAAGAATCAAAGCAGCAAATGAAAGATATGAGGCTGCAAAAGTTACAAAGAAGAAATAGTTTAGGAGCGAAATAATGAACGCAATAGAAATTAAAGGGCTTACAAAGTCGTTTCGTGGTATGTATGCTTTAAATGGACTTAACATGAAAGTTCCCGTTGGTTCAATTTATGGCTTTATTGGTGAAAACGGAAGCGGTAAGTCAACAACTGAAAAACTTATTTGTGGACACCTTGTGAAAGATTCAGGAACAATCAAACTTTTTGGAAAAGATTACACAGACCCAGGTGTTCGTGTTCGTGTGGGTGCGCTTATTGAAAACGCAGGTTGTTTTCCTGGTGCAAGCATTTATATGAATCTTAAAATGCAATGCTTAAATCTAGGCATTGAAAATGCTGATGAAGAAATTGACAGGGTTCTTAAAATTGTTCGTATGGAAGAGCACAGAGAACTTAAATTTAAAAAGTGTTCACTTGGCATGAAGCAAAGAGTGGGAATTGCTATGGCACTGCTCGGCTCACCAGCACTTTTGATTCTTGATGAGCCTATCAATGGCTTAGATACTGATGGTATGAGAATTATGCGTGAAATTTTGGTGGATATCACTCAAAATTATAACTGCACAGTTTTGATTTCTTCACACATTTTAGGAGAACTTGAAAAGATTGCAACTCATTATGGCATTATTCGTCAAGGCAAAATGGTTCAAGAACTTTCTGCCGAAGAAATGGAAGCAAGAGCAAGAATTTTTGTTTCACTTAAAGTGGCTGATATGCAAGGCGCTAAAAAACTTTTAGACAAGCAATTTAAAAATGTTCGTGAAGAAGACGGATACCTTCGTGTTTATGACGAAGAGAACACCGAAGCCATTGTTGAGTTTTTGATTTCAAAGGGGCATATTCCAAGTGAAATCAAGAAAAACAAGGTGGGCTTGGAAGAATATTACATTGAACTAATGAGTAAAAAGGAGAGTGCATAATGGAAAAGTCAAAAGAATTAAAATTTGAAAGCCCTAGTTTCATTACACGAATTAAGGGTATGCTTAGTGTTGATTTTTATCGTTTGTTTCACACTCCACTCTTTTACATTTTTATTGCAATAGCCGCAATTATACCCGCAATGATTATTGGAACAACCGGCATGGATAGTTCACAAACTGCTGCACTTTTCACAAACACTTGGCAAGCAATCGCAGTTGAAAAACCACTTTATGTGGTTGAAAATATCGGTCAATATGCAAATATGAACATGGTTTTCATTTTTGGTGGAATCATGGTTTCAATTTTCATTGGTCACGATTATAAAAGTGGATATGTTAAACAACTTTTCACAACTCATGCTAAAAAGCAAGACTATATGATTTCAAAAACCATTATCAGTGCATTTTCAATGGTTTGCATGTGTGGAACATATTTAGTTGGAACAATTCTTGCAGGTGCACTTGTTGGGCTTTCTTTTAGGGTTAATGCCGGCTCACTTATTTGCGCCATTCTTGGCAAGATGATTATGAGTCTTGGATGGGCAAGTCTTTACACATTTTTGAATATCATTTTTAGAAAACTTTTTGCTGCTGGTGTTGCGTCATCGTTCTTCTTTGGAACAGGCATTTTGATTATTGGTGTGGCTGCAATACTTCCTGGAAACCCAAGCATTTTAAATATGTTCTTATATGGTTCATCAGTTTATGCTTGTCTTTCAAGCAATTTTGTTTCAGTTTTGGTTTGCATTTTGTGTTCGGTGGGTTGGTCAATTTTCTATAACGCACTTGGCACATATATTTTGAATAACAGTGATGTTTATTAAAGGAGGGGTTATGAACGCAATTGAGATTAAAAATTTAACAAAAAATTACGGCGAAAAACAAGCCCTTTCTGGACTTAATATGACCGTTCCTGTTGGTTCGATTTATGGCTTTATTGGTGAAAACGGAAGTGGTAAATCAACCACAGAAAAAATTATTTGTGGACTTATTCACAAAACAAGTGGTGATGTTAAAATTTATGGAAAACCTCACACAGACATTGACACTCGTGCAAGTGTTGGTGTTTTAATTGAAGAGCCTGGTTGCTATAAAAATTACAGCGTTTGGAACAACCTTATGCTTCAAGCAACAAACCTTAGGCTTAAAAACAAGGCAGACGAAGTTAGAAAAGTGTTGCAACTTGTTCGAATGGAAGGTGCTGCTGGAAACAAATTTAAAAACTGTTCTCTTGGCATGAAGCAGAGAATTGGAATTGCCATGGCACTTCTTGGCAACCCTAAACTTTTGGTTTTAGACGAACCAATCAATGGTCTTGACGCTGACGGTATGCGTATTATGCGTGAAGTTTTGAAAGATGTTACAAAAAATGGTTGCACTGTGCTTGTGTCTTCACACATTTTAGGTGAACTTGAAAAAGTGGCGACACATTATGGCATTATCAGGCATGGAAAAATGATTTGTGAAATGACAGCCGAAGAACTTGAAAACAGTTGCCCAACATTTGTTGCTCTTCAAACAAAAGATATGAAGAAAACAAAAGAAGTTTTGAAAGACAAATTCAAAAGGGTTGAAGAAGACGAACAAAAAGAATATCTTCGTGTTTATGACGCTGAAAACCCTGAGCAAGTTGTGAAATATTTATATGACAACAAGATTATTGTCAATGAAATAAGGACAGACAAAATTGGCTTAGAAGAATATTACATCAATTTAATGAACGACAAGGAGGCAAAATAATGGAAATGAAGTTTGAAAAAAATACATTTAGAAAACGCCTTTCAAGTATGCTTGCTGTCGATTTTAAAAGAGCGTTCACAATGCCACTTTTTTACATTATGATGGCAATTTCACTTGTTATTCCAATTTTGATTTTGGTTATGGTGACAATGATGGACGGTTCTGTTTCAGTTAACCCACAAACCGGCGTTGAAACTGTTATGGAAGGTTTTGACAGCGTTTGGCAAATCATTGGAACATCAACTGCTGATGCGAGTGCTGCTGGCACGGCTGGGGGAATGAGCATAACCAGCATGTGCAACATCAATATGATGTATTTTGCAATTGCTGTGTTTGTTGCAATGTTCGTCAGCGAAGATTTTAGAAGTGGATATGCTAAAAACTTATTCACTGTTCGTGAAAAGAAAAATGATTATGTGATTTCAAAAATAGCAATTAGTTTTGTTGTTGGCGCTTTAATGCTCATTATGTTTTTCATTGGTTCAATGATTGGTGGAAAAGTTGCTGGGCTTCCATTTGATTTAGGCTCTGTGACTGCCGGCAATGTTGTTATGAGCATCTTATCAAAAATCTTTTTGGTTTCAATTTTTGTTTCAATATTCGTGCTTGCAAGCGTGATTGCAAAACAAAAATTATGGCTTTCAATTTTGTTATCACTTGGAATTGGAATGTTATTCTTCACAATGGTTCCAATAATCACACCACTCAACGCAACAATCGTTAACGCCTTATTATGTTTGATTGGTGGGGGAATGTTTAGTGCTGGAATTGGCGTTGGTGCATATTTTGTTTTAAAGAAAACAAACATTGTTTAAAATTATAAGAAATTAAAGCGAAGCATTTTTGTGCTTCGCTTGTTTCGGTTAGTTCAAATTGTTATAATGAAAATAGGAGATTTTATGGAAAACGAAAAAAAGTTTGATTGGAAGAAGTTTGGACTTGCACTTTTGTATCCACACATCGCAGTGATTATTTGTCTTTTGCCGATTGCAGTTGCGTTTTTGGTCTTGTCACTTGTTTATCTTGACAGCACAAATCCACTTGCAATGATTTCATATTTGCTTTCGTTTTATGTGCTTTTAGTGATTGGTTTTAGAATGCCCAAAATCATTAAGTTTTTTAGAAACTTTAAAAAAGAAAACAAATATGCGAAAATGTATTTTAGTGATGTTAGACTTCGAATGAATATTTCGCTTTATGGTTCACTTATTTGGAATGTTGGCTTTGCAATTTTTCAATTATGTTTGGGTTTTTATCATAAGTCATTTTGGTTTTATTCAATGTTTGCATATTATGTTATGCTTGGTGTGATGAGATTTTTCCTTTTGAAACACACCAGAAAACACAAGCCAAAAGAACAGGTTGAAATTGAAGTTAAAAAGTCAATACTTTGTGGCTGGCTTCTTGTGTTTATGAACTTGGCGCTTGCTGTTATTGTGTTTTTCATTGTTTATTTAAACAAGACTTTTGAACACCACATGATAACAACAATTGCACTTGCGGCTTACACATTCCTTACTTTCTCATTTGCGATTGTGAACTTGGTGCGTTATAAAAAATATGAAAGCCCTGTTTATTCATCAGCAAAAGTAATTTCTTTGATTGCAGCGTGCGTTTCAATGCTTACTCTTGAAGCCACAATGCTCACAACTTTTGGTGGGGGAGAAAGTGAACTGTTTAGACCTTTAATGCTTTCACTCACCGGCGTTGCGGTTATTGTTTTTGCTATCACAATGGCGGTCATTATGATTGTTAAAGGAAACAAAAAACTCAAAGCAATTAAAAATGGAACTTTGCCGGTTCCAAAAGTGGCGGCAGAAACAAAATAAAACAAACAGAAAAAGAAGACTGAATTTTCAGTCTTCTTTTTTTATTCTTCTTCGCCTTTTTGTTTATTATGTGGACGAGGATCATGAGGATGCTCATGTTCTTTTTTTGTTTCAAAGCGTTTAACTCTTTTCTTCTTTTTATTTGCGTAACCGTTTTGGTTATAAATGTAACGATTTCTTGCTGTTTCAATTCTTGATTCAGCAGAACTAATCATTGCACGATTGGTTCTTCCAACAATGTTCAAGCCAACCTTGTCAACGCTTTCAATCACAAAATCAAGTGGTTTTAAAATTGAAAGAACAACATTTCCGCGACTGTCATAAACTGCACAGCCTTGCTCTGAAATGCTGCAGTCAAGTGATTTGTTTCCAAGAATTTGTGAGAGTGGAATTTCAACAAAGAAACCTTTTTCAGGGTTTTTAACAATTACCAAAATTTCATTGTCTAAGCCATCTAAAGAATTTGAATATCTAAATTTGAAAATCTTTCCTGAGAAGGTTTCACCAATATGTTTTTCACACCAGTTAACGCTCACAACATCTGCAATGTCTTTTTCGGCGTGGTCGATGTCGATTTGCCTTTGGTTTGCAATTTCAATAATTCTTGCAATTTGTTCTTTTGACATTGGTTTTGTGCCATGAATGTGCGCGAGAATGTTATAGTGTGGAACATAGTCGGTTGAACGCCTG
>JAFQBZ010000025.1 GCA_017399515.1 Clostridia bacterium
AACAGTAACTGTGAAATACATAGCAGTAGAATCTAAATACAAATCCATATCATTGATAATAACTGAAGCAGATGTAATCTTATTATCACCAAATTGATATGATGCTGAAACTGAGTTATAAATGTTTGTAAGGTTACCAGACATTGATAAGTCAGTGATTCCATAATAATCTTTAATGAGAGATGTAGAGTCTGTTGTGTCAACAACAAGCCTATATGTTGCTTGAACTAAAATTGCAAATTTAGCCTCAATAACAATATCTTCACTGTAAGATTCAAGGTTGATTGTAATATTTTCTTTGTTGTATGTATTATCAACATATTTACCATTGATATAAATACCAATAAGTCTATAGTTCTTATCTTTTGGAGTTGCTTTTAAGTAAAGCATTGAGTAAGTGCTTGAGAACACTTTGTTATTTTCAGAAGCAGTTCCACCAACTGTTTTAACAGAAGCAGTAAGTGTTCCACCAACATTCTTATCAGCAATTGTGCCATAGTTTTGATTTTCATCAATTGTGGTTACCACATAACTAATGGTGTGTCCACCATTAACAATGGTAAGTAAGTCATAATCACTTTCAATAGCATATTTATAACCAACTTTTGCAACTGAAGAAATAACGATAGGGTTAGATGTACCAATAAGTTCATTGTTTGGTTTTTCGAAGATAACAACGCTGTTTGAAACTAAATAGTGAACACCGCTACCAACAGTTTCAAGCCTTTGAAGGGAATCAATCTTATCAAATAAGTTTGAACCTCTTACATAGTAAATAACATCATTATAAACAACATAGTTAACATCGGTGATTGTGTCATAATATGTTCCTGAACCGATAGAGAAGATAACAACTCCATCTTCTTTCTTAACACTATAAACAATTCCGGTTAATTCTTCTGTGAAGTTAATCTTGTTGTCATGTTCATTTACTTCAATTTTCTTATAAAGAGTGGTTCCGTTGATGTAATAAACAACGCCATCTCTCATTACATAACTAACTTTGTTAAGTTCATATCTTGTTCCGGTTGTATTATTTACTCTGTTATCAGGGTTTGTGATAATGAATTCATCATATTTTGATGAAGTTCCACCATTAACTCTAATATTGAAATAATGACCTTGATAAGCGTTAATTGTTGTTCCGTTGAAGTATGTGTCAACAGGAAGTTCAAGTGTGATAATTTCGTTTGTGCCATTTGTAACAAATGCACCAAGTCTATTATCAATAACAGAACCTTGTGTATAGAAGTATCTATAGTTAAGTCTGCCTTGAACATAACCAGATTCTGGTTTTGGCATTACAATTTCAACAGGAAGAACTCTAACGAATCTAGCAACTAAGTTATCAACATAACTTTCTGGAAGTTTATCATCATAATTGCTAGCGACTAAAATGTATGTTGTTGGTCTTACAGAGTCAGCAATTGGTTCCCACCAACCGGTGAATAAATATCTGTTTCCTGAATAGGTTAAGATATTGTTTTCTAAGTTTCCAATAACACCATCTTTGCTAACAGTAATTTTGTTGATATCAATTTCAGAAATAACATTATAATTGCTTGTTTCATCAATAAGTTCAACTTTCTTGTTAGTTGTTACAGTGTTTGAACCTGCAAAGTTGTTTGCATTGTTTGTTGGAGAATATTTAGCAATGATATCAATAGAAGCACTATAGTAATCATGAGTTGCATAGAATCCCATTCCTGTTGAATAGTTAATAGCAGAAATAGAAGTTGATGCTTGATTACCTCTATATAAATACCAACCATCAAATTTATATGCTTGAGTTCCAACGGTGAAGATATTTTCCATTACGCTCAAATCAATGTATGTGCCATAAGCAACTTCATATTCGAGTTTCAAAATCTTGTTATCATCATCGTCGTCAACAATATATAATTGATTATTTCTTGTTGAAACATAATACTTATCACCATTTGAATCAGTCTTTTCATCCCAATATTGAGGACTTGTTGATGGGTGAGAAGTGTAAGGAACATTTTCATATTCTGATGTACTATAACTAATATTCTCGTCATAGATTGATCCTACTGGTAATTTTTCATAGATTGACCAGATACTCTTTTCAAGAAGTTCTGTTGTCTTGAAGTTTCCAGCAGCACCATAATTAATTGTGTTATAAATTGATGAAAGTCTAATATTAACATCAAATTTTTCCTTGATAGAAGAATTGATTCCATATAAAGCAAGTTTGCTTCTATCAGTTGTTTGCATTGCAAGTCTTACAGAGAATCTAATGTTCTTAGCAAATCTTGCTTCAATAACTAAGTCTTTTCTTACATCACCATTTTCTTCGGTAACAGTATATCCAAGTCTTCTAGTATCAATGATAAGTTCATTTGTGTTGTTGTATGATTCAACATAAGAACCATCAGCAGCAAGCACATATGACTCTGACATATAAAGTCCATTAATGTAAAGACCTACAAATGTGTAACCAGCATTTGGTGTGCAAGTAATTGAAATCATAGGGTATGTGTTTGAATAGAATACACCATCGCTAACATTAACTTTATTATCTCTTTCGAATGAGTAAAGTTTAATTGAACCACCAGTTGACGCTGTTGTGTCGTCTGATGTTTCATCATCATACTCTCCAAGAGTTGAAAGGAATGTGCTGATTTGGAATACCTTTTCATAAATTGGTTTAATTGTGATTTCAGTTAAGATTTCATCATTGCCAATTGCAACATAACCCATTGAACCTTCACTTGAAATAATTGAAACAGGGTGGTTTGGATCATTGTCACTAAATTCTACAAGTTCATAAGTATAACCAAGTTCAGGAGTACCTGTTATCTTTACATATTTGCCGGAATATGTGTAACCGGTAATTCTGTAACCAAGTGTATGACCTGCAGTGATAAGTGCATTTGAACCACTTTGAACATATACACAATCTCTGTCAATTGTATGTGTTGCAATTGCAGATGTGAGTCTATATGTTCCTAAATCAACAGTTGCTTTTTCATTTTGTAAATATGATTTTGAATCATATAATGTGTTGAAAATTGTTTCATCATTAATTGTGTAATAAGTTCCTGGTTTTTTAGTAACTGAAGCATTGTTTGTTGTGATTCCAAGCAAGTTACTTGAAATTGCAGAAGAAACTAAATGTTTTTCTTCAGAACCTTCAGGTTTTGTTTCATATGTAACTTTTGTGAATGTTCCATATGAAGCAGTTAATTTAATGTTATCTGAAGACATATATTCATATCCCAAATCTGCATTAAGTGAACCACTAAAGTTGTTAAGTTCTGAAACTTCAGGAACTGAAATTTCACGAAGTTCACCATAGGTGAATGAATAGTGTGTTCCGTTATACATAAGAGGAATTAATGCGTCAATAACTTTTGTTGTCTTATTAAAGATAATTACATATCCTTCAGGTTCTGGTTCTGCAGGATTTCCAACTGTTTTAATAAGTGGAAGGTTAATTGTTGCATTTTGTGAATATAAGTATCCGTTTAAATACCAACCATGGAATACCAAATTAGTTATAAGGTCATTCTTTGCAACAGAAGTTGAAAGAATTTGTGTTGTATAAGCGGTACCTGTAGCAGATGAACGCTTGAACACATAAGAAAGTGTCATAATATTTGATTTATGGTGTGTTACAATATTAATATTTTTATCAGTTGTAACAGTGTTGGTTGAATCAACGAATGATAAG
>JAFQBZ010000003.1 GCA_017399515.1 Clostridia bacterium
CATTTCAAGTGCTTTGTTAAGTGCAGGGCATGAGTGAACACAGTTTTCACAGCCTGTGCAATCTTTTGGTGAAATTTGAATCTTGAATGAATATCCAGGAACACCAATTGCAGGAATTGCACCAACTTCTTTAGCAAGGTCGCTGTCAGTTGGAACAAGATAAGGGCGAATAACTGCATGTGGACAAACAAGTGCACATTGGTTACATTGAACGCAGTTTTCTTTTATCCATTTTGGAAGCATTGTTGCAATGTTTCTCTTTTCATACTGAGAAGTTGCTGTGTGTGATGAACCTGTAACATCAAATGCAGAAACAGGAAGGTTATCACCAAGTTTAAGTTCGATTGGACGAATGTAATCTTTATAATATGGGTCAGTGATTGGGTTGAATGCTGGCTCGCTTGTTGCCTTGCTCCAAGAAGCAGGGTATTTAACTTCGCGAAGATTTGCAAGTGAACGGTCAATTGCATCGATGTTCATTTGAACAACTTTGTCACCCTTAGAAGCATAAGTTTTTGCAGCAGCGTCTTTAATGTGTGCAATTGCTGTTTTTGTGTCAAGCACGCCAGCAAGTGCAAAGAATGCAGTTTGCATAACAACATTGATTCTTCTGTTTAAGCCAACTTCTTCTGCAACTTTTTCAGCATCAATTGTGAAGAATTTAAGTTTTTTGTCAGCAATAAATTTCTTCATTGAAGCAGGAAGTTCTTTTTCCATTTCTGCATCACTCCAAGGTGAGTTCAAAAGGAAAGTTCCGCCCATTTTAACTTGACTTAACATATCATATTTGTTCACATAACTCTTGTTATGGCAAGCAACAAAGTCTGGGCTTTGAGTGAGATATGGCGCATTGATTGGCTTTTTGCTCATTCTTAAATGGCTTGTGGTAAGTCCACCAGATTTTTTACTGTCATAAACGAAGTATGCTTGACCATAGAAGCCAGCGTATTCACTGATGATTTTAATGCTGTTTTTGTTTGCTGAAACAGTTCCATCAGAACCAAGTCCATAGAATCTGCATTCAACAGCATCTTTATCTTTGAAATCAAGTTTGAGTTTGTTTTCAGGAAGTGAAGTGAATGTTACATCATCGTTAATGCCAACGGTGAAGTGATTTTTTGGTTTTGCTGCAAGCATATTTTCATAAACTGCAACAACATGGTTATGTGTATATTCTTTGCAAGAAAGACCATATCTTCCACCAAGAACACGAATGCCAGAAATGCCAGCATCGTTAAGAGCAGCAATAACATCTTCAGCAAGTGGTTCATAAGTTGCACCACATTCTTTTGTTCTATCAAGAACGGTAATCATTTTTGTTGTTTTTGGAAGTGCTTTAACAAATCGAGAAACATCAAATGGGCGATAAAGTCTAACTTTAATCACACCAACTTTTGCACCTGTTTTTGCAAGAGCAGCAACTGCTTGAATTGTTGTGTCTGCACCAGAACCCATAACAACAATAACATTTTCAGCATCTTTTGCACCATAGTATTCAAAAAGACCATATTTTCTTCCGGTTGCTTCACCGATATCTTTTAAGATATTTTCAACAATTGAAGGAATTGCATCAATATATTTGTTGCAAGCCTCTCTGTTTTGGAAGAAGATGTCTTCACCTTGGTTTGTACCTTTTTGAATTGGGTTTGATGGGGTGAATTCATTTGTTCTTTCATAAATGTTGCCATATTTTTCAGCAAGTGCTTTCACAGTTGCATCTTGAATGGCTGTGATTGTGTTAACTTCGTGTGAAGTTCTAAAGCCATCAAAGAAATGCACAAAAGGAATTTTTGAAGCATTTGTTGCAAGGTGAGTAGCAAGTGACATATCTTGTGATTCTTGAACGCTTGAAGAAGCAAGCATTGCAAAGCCTGTTTGTCGAACGCCCATAACATCACTGTGGTCACCAAAAATTGAAAGTGCGTGAGTTGCGATTGTTCTTGCAGCAACATGAATTACGCAAGGAAGCATTTCACCAGCAATTTTATACATATTTGGAATCATAAGGAGCAAACCTTGTGATGATGTGAATGTTGTTGACTTAGAACCAGCGGTGAGTGCACCGTGAAGCGCACCAGCAGCACCTGCTTCAGATTGCATTTCAGTAACTTCAACAACCTTTCCAAAAATATTCTTTTTGCCTTTAACGCCCCAAGCGTCAATGTTTTCAGCCATTGGTGAAGATGGGGTGATTGGATAAATAAAGGCAGTGTCTGACATCATGTATGCCATACTTGCGGCGGCAGTGTTGCCGTCAATGGTAATTCTTTTTTGATTATCCATATTTTTTTATTCTCCATATTTATTTATTATGAAAATTATTGGCAAAAGTGCCAATTCATAACACAATTAAATTATAAAATATTAAAAATAATAAAGTCAAACAACAAATGGCAGTTATTGAAAAATTGGTCATTTGTGATTGAAAAAGCAACGGTTTTGTGGTATCATCAGTTTATGGAAAGATTTAAACTTATTATTCAATATGACGGAACTGAATTTTCAGGGTTTCAAATTCAACCAGAAAAGAGAACAGTTCAAGGTGAACTTGAGAAAGTTCTTTCGTTTTTAGTGGGTGAACAAGTGCGACTTTATGCAAGCGGAAGAACCGACACAGGCGTTTCTGCATTTGCTCAAGTTTGTCATTTTGACACAGATAAAGTGGTTGATGCAAAAAAACTTGAAGTGAGTCTTAATGGATTGCTTCCAGCAGATATTGCAGTGCCAAGTGTTGAAAAAGTAGGAATGGATTTTGATTCAAGATTCACAGCCAAAAAGAAAACCTATCAGTTCAGGTTTTATGTTTCAAGATATGAACTTCCACTTCTTGAAAAACAGGCAGTTCGAATTAATCATTATGCCGACATTACGCTTATGAATGAGGCGTGTAAATTTTTGATTGGAACTTATGATTTTTCATCATTTGTGGCAGCAAAATCAGGCAAAACTGACTTTGTTCGAACAATTTATGATGCGAAAATTGTCGAGATTGGTGATGGCATTTTTGCCTTTGAAATCACAGGAAATGGCTTTTTATATAACATGGTTCGAATCATTTTTGGAACTCTTTTAAAAGTGGCTTATGGCAAAATGAAACCAGAAGAAATGAAGTCAGTTATTGAGGCAATGGATCGTAAAAAAGCCGGAAAAACCATGCCAGCAAAGGGCTTGGTGCTTAAAAATGTGGTTTATGATGACCAAAATTAACAAATTCTTAAAAGAAAAGTTGGAAAATTATTGACAACTTGCTTTAAATGATATAAAATAGACGAGCATAGGACTATGGACGAATATGTATTCATAGTCGTAATTTCGCAAAAAAATATTATAAAAGAAAGGTAAAAATTATGAAAACATTTATGCAAACTGCTGAGATTAAGTCTCAAAAATGGTATTTAGTTGATGCAACTAATATGCCTCTTGGCCGTTTGGCTAGCCAAGTTGCTGCAATTCTTCGTGGCAAGAATAAGCCAGAATTTACACCAAACCAACTTTGTGGTGATCATGTTATCATCATCAATACAGACAAAGTGGTTCTTACAGGTAACAAACTTGAAGATAAATATTATCGTTACCACACAGGCTATGTTGGTGGCCTTAAAGAAATCCAATACAAAACATTAATGAGCGAAAATTCTGACAAGGCTGTTTATCAAGCAGTTAGAAAAATGCTTCCTAAGAACGCTCTTGGAAGACAAATGCTCACATATTTGAGAGTTTATAAAGATGACAAACATGAACAAACTGCTCAAAAACCAGAAGTATTAAATCTTGAAGGTAGAAGGTAATAGATATGGCAAAGAAAACAGCAAAAGTAGAAAAGATCTGGGCAACCGGAAGAAGAAAAAAGGCTATTGCTAGAGTTAGAATTGGCGCTGGCAAAGGCTCAATCGTTGTTAACAAACAACCAATCGAAGAATATTTCAAATCTGAACTTCTTCAAAACGAAGTTAAAACAGCACTTAACCTTGTTGAAGTTGCTGATAAATATGATGTTGAAATCACTGTAACAGGTGGTGGACTTTCTGGACAAGCAGGTGCTTGCCGTCACGGTATTGCAAGAGCACTCGTTCTTTCAAATGAAACATTCAAGAGCACAATCAAGTCTGCAGGACTTTTAACTCGTGACCCAAGAATGAAAGAAAGAAAGAAATATGGTCTTAAGAAGGCTCGTAAGGCTCCACAATTCTCAAAGAGATAATTTTGGAATTATTCAAAAATTAAAAACCTCAATGCCACAATGGTTTTGGGGTTTTTCTTTTGCAAAATTTCTTTTTTGAAAATTGAATAAGGTATGTTATCAAATTATTTGGAAAAATTTAGAAGTTTAGGAGAATGGATGAAAAAGCATATTGCAAATATAATTACAGGTTGTCGTATTTTAGGTAGTGGTTTGTTATTGTTATTTCCAGTATTGTCAGTAGAGTTTTATATTATATATATCATTTGTGGTTTTACTGATATGATAGATGGAACTATCGCAAGAAAGACAAATAGTGCAAGTAAGTTGGGTGAAAAATTAGACACTATGGCAGACCTTGTGTTTGTAATTATATCGTTGATTAAAATATTGCAGGTAATCAATATTCCTATGTGGATACTGATATGGGGTATGGTTATTGCTGTTATCAAAATAGGTAATATCATATTTGGATATGTTTCCAAAAAAGAATTTATATCCCTACATACAATAATTAATAAGATTACAGGATTGTTATTATTTGTTTTGCCATTAACATTATCTTTTATTGAATTGAAGTATAGTTTTATTGTAGTGTGTTTTGTGGCAACAGTTGCAGCAATTCAGGAAAGTTTTTATATTGCAAGAAATTGTGAAAAGAAATAATAAAGTTAGATTTCAAATAAAAAAGCAAGGTATTAAACCTTGTTTTTTTTGTTAAAAAATTCTGCAAAATAGACAGGAAAGGGTTGCTCCTAAAAAAGCACTTATAAGGCAAACGGGAATCACATATTTTAACTTTTTAATTTTTGTGGTTGAAAGATAAACAGCAACAACATAAAATGTGGTTTCAGATGTGCTCATAATAACGCAGGCGCATTTTGCAATATAACTGTCAGGTCCATAGATTGAAAACAATCTTGAAAGCATTGCCATTGAACCCGAGCCTGTGAATGGGCGAAGAATTAAAAATTCAGTAAGTTCAGTTGGAATTTTAAAAATGTTGAAAATAGGTTCAGCCATTTTGGCTAAAATTGCAGAGATTCCACTGATTGATAAAAGTTCAACAACTGCAAAAATTGCAACAAGATAAGGAAATGTGTTTATGCATAGGTCAATTGCTTGTTTTCCACCAGCAACAAAACTATCATAAGCATTAATTTTTTTGATAAGGCTAAAGACTAAAACGAAAATTATGAAAATGGGAATGATGTATGCTGTCATAAATCTTTCCTTTTGACTTTCTTTGACCTATAACTTATAAAATGAAATAAATAAACCAAAAGAATTGCAATTGTTGTTGATAAAATTGAACAAATGGTTGAGGGCAAGATTATTGATGTTGGTTTTTTGCTTCCAGCGTTTGAAAGCATTGCAATTATTGATGTTGGCAAAAACTGCACACTTGAACAACTGATGGCAATCAACATTATCATTGGAAAGGTGATGGTGTTTTTATCTTTATTATCTTTTTGCATTGATTCAATGGCTTTTATTCCAAGTGGGGTGGCAGCGCCGCTCATTCCAAGAAGGTTTGCTGAAATGTTCATTGAAACATATTTTCGACTTTCTTCTGAAAGGTTGTTTTTGCCAAATATTTTGTTTATAATAGGGGAAAGAAGTTTAGATAATTTTTTTGATAAACCACTTTGCTCTAAGATAGAGAAAAGTCCTATCCAAATTGCA
>JAFQBZ010000026.1 GCA_017399515.1 Clostridia bacterium
TCCAACTTCTGCAGGAAATAACTATGCACAATTTGTGCTTTCATTAAAAAATCTTTATGGCAAACTTGAAATCTCTGACAAAGCAATCAGAGCATCAGAAACTTCAAGTGGTGCTTTTGTAAACTTGCTCAACACCGAAATGGAAGGACTCATTAGAGCAAGCGCATTCAACTTTGGAAGAATGCTTTATGGTGATGGCACAGGATTTTTAGCAACAGTAACAGAAAACACTTCAAGTGCTATCACAGTTGATTCTGTTACAAATTTAATTGAAGGAATGGTTGTTGATATAATTACTTCAGATGGTGAAGTGACAAAACCAAGTCTTAGAATTAAATCTATTGACCGTGCAAATAAAATTGTAACTTTCACATCAGGAACTTTCACATCAAATGAGTTTGCAGGTAATAAACTCTGCGTTCAAGGTTCTTACAACAACGAAATCACAGGTCTTGGAGCAATCTTTAAAAGCACAGGCTCTCTTTATGGACTTTCTCGTTCAGCATATAGTTGGATGACACCATATATGAAAAACATTGAAGAATCTTCAAATAAAACTGATATTTCAGAAATCATTATGCAAAAGGCAATTGATGAACTTGATGAAGTTAGCAACAGTAAAGTTGATTTCATTGTATGTTCAGCAGGTGTTAAGAGAAATTATCAAAGTTATCTTGCATCATATAGAAGCAACATTGATGTTATGAATCTTGAAGGTGGTTTCAAAGCAATTTCATATAATGGCATTCCTGTTGTTTCAGACAGATTTGTTCCTGCGAACACAATGTATTTATTAAACACAAGTGAATTCAACTTACATCAATTATGTGATTGGAAATGGCTTGAAAATGAAAATGGAAGAATCATCAAACAAACACCTGGAAAGCCAACATATCAAGCAACTCTTGTTAAATATGCAGACATCATCTGCAACAAGCCAAGTGGTCAAGCAAAAATTACAGGTATTCAAGAATCATAAAATTAAGTCCACACAGTTTTGTGTGGATTTAATTTAACAAAAAATTAGAAATCGGGTGAAAAATGTATTTTAACAATTTTGAAGAATATAAAGATCAATTCAATATTTATAATTTAATAACTTTAATTGATAAAAATTATAGACTTGTTTTTGACAGATGTAATAAAATTTTTTGCGTTATAAATATCGCAAAAAATAATCAAATTTGTTTAAATTTTAAAGATTTTAATCAAAATATTATATTTTTACTTCAAAAATCAAGAATTGAAAATTCATATAAAATATTTAATGAACTTGAAATTTTTAATGAAAATTTAAACAAAAAACTTATCAAAAACCAAATTCAAAAAACAGGTGATAAACTTCATGAATTGTCAAAAATCTATAAACGACTAAACACCATTTCTATTAAAACCAATAAACTCGCCGGAGATAACTATGCTTAAAAATATATTGATTAAAACAGCAGAATTAATTAACCGAGATGACATTTCATCATCATTAAAAAAGATAAATAGTATTGACGAAATAAACAATGATAGTTTATCTAACGATATTACAAAGATGATTAGTTATTCAAACTATATCTTAAGCGATTTATTTGAAAATTATATTTTCTTAAACAAATCACAAGAACTTATATCAGACGAAAACAACAGAATTTATTACTCAAACTTTCAATCAACTCCAACAAAGATTATCTCTGTAAAAACAATTTCAAATTTTAACACTCTATTTTCAGTCAACTCAACCTTTATAACAACAAACGCACCAAATCAAACATATTTGATTAACTATAATTATCTTCCAAATGAACTAAAAAAACTTGATGACTGCTTGGAAATTCCTTTTGGCTTTAACATTAAAATAATTTGCTATGGAATTGCTTCGGAATTTTTGGCAAGCAAAGACCAATTTGACAAAAGTGAATTTTGGAAAAATAGATATTTATATGAAATCTTTAAACTAAAAATCAAAAAGGAAAGACGACTTAAGTCAACTTTTATTAAATGAAATTAACCTCTAATAATTATTTATTTTCTAATTTTAATGGTGAGTTTTTAAGTGAATCAATCTCAAAAAACTCACTTTCAATAAACAATATTTATAACTTAACCACTCAAAACAACACAATTGAACCTGTGTGCGATTTTTCCGATTTAATCGAAAATTGTTTTGGACTTGAATTTGCAAATATAATAAAA
>JAFQBZ010000027.1 GCA_017399515.1 Clostridia bacterium
AAAGAAGCAAAAGAAAACAAAGGTCCATCAATCATCATTTGTTACTGCCCTTGCATTAACCACGGTGGTGATATGAGTCACACTCAACAACAAGAAAAACTTGCAGTTGAAACCGGTTATTGGCCAATCTATAGATATAATCCAACAACTGAAAAACTCACCTTTGATGCAAAACTTCCAAGCAAAGAATATGAAGAGTTCACAAAAACTCAATCAAGATACTTCACACTTGCAAAAACTAACCCAGAAGAGTCAAGCAGACTTATCTCTGGTGCAAAAGAACACGCAAAAGAAGTTATTGAAAACCTTGCAGAAGACGCAAACAAACAATAATAAAACAAAAAGAGAGGCTTGAGCCTCTCTTTTTTTGCTTCCAATTTTAACCACAAAAAAATCTAGGGATGACCCTAGATTTTAATTTTGCATAAATTAGTCAGCAGGTGTTTCTGCTGGTTCTTCTGCTGGTGTTTCAGCAGGTGCTGGTTCTTCTTTCTTTGCTTTCTTGTTTAAAATGAAGAAAGTAACTGAAACTGCTGCAACAGCAAGAACTAATGTTTCAACAACTGAAAGAACTACAACTGTTGGAATTTTTGAACTGTTTATATAAATACGATGAATGTATTGAGCAGTAGGACCATCACGCAATGAAGATTCATTTGAAAGATAGAATGCTTTAAATGTATGAACATAACCCATTTCATCTTTATAAGCCTTATATTCTTCTTCTGTCATATCTTCAATTTCTTCAACTGCTTCTTTATATTCTTCTTCTGTCATATCTTCAGTATCACCAATTTGGAAAATGTCTTTTCCTTTCATATAATACCAAACAACTTGAGTCATTTCTTCCTCTTCGCCTGTTTTTGTGTTTTTCACAACTCTTCTTGCATCAATGGTGTTGTCTGCATTCATATTAAGCCAAAATTCATCAACATATGTGTCACCTTCAGGACCTTCATATTCAATTTTTGAATAATAATCTCCCATATAGAAAAGTGGATGTGCAAGCACGCAGATAAGTGAAACACTTGTAAACACAAAAAGCACAAGTGAAGCAATCATCACATAAAGATTGCCAAAAATTTTTTTCATAATAAAACCCTCCTTTTTATCCTACTTTTAGGATATTACTTTTTTGCAAAACTTGTCAACAAATTTAACTTTTTTGCACAAAAAAAACACCACAAATGTGGCGTTTTTGAAATTCTTTATTTTTTGCTTGATTTCTTTTTAGTTTCTGTTTTTTCTTCTTCTGGCTTAACGGCTTCAATTGATTGAACATCTCCGTCAACAATTTCAGCAACTTCGGCTATTTTTTCAAACACTTCTTCGTTCTCCTCATCTTGTTTTTTATCTTCAACTTGTTTTGTTTCTTTTTTGCTTTCTTTTGGCTTTGTTTCAAATTCTGGAACTTCATCACCAAAAAGTTTAACAATAACAGCATTTTCTTTAGCGTCAAGTTTTCCTTCAAGTTTAGCCTTTTTGATATCATGAATTCTTTGTTTGCTTTCAAGTTTCATATTTAAAATTTCCATCTTTTGAGCAAACTTTGCTTCTCTTTTTATCTCATTTCTAGACTTTCTTGCTTCAGCCTTCTTGTTTATATCTTCAACCATAAGGTCATAAGACTTTCCAACTTTAACACCAAATGTTTTGATTAAAAGTTTAACCAAAAAACAGGTTATCCAAACAATTGCAATAAGTGCAATCAAAATGCACACTGCCATACCAATAAAAGTGAAAACATCAACTAGCCATTGCCATTTATCCATAAAAACATCTCCTAAAAACTAGCGCCCCATTTGCATTGCTTTTTCTAACTTTTTTGCTTCAAGTTTTGCTTTTTGCGCTCTGCATTTTTCATTTTGAATTTCACAAAGCCTTGTTGCTTCTTCAATCATTTTGCGAAGTTTTGCTTCAACAGGGCTATTATAAATTTTTTGTTCTTCATATTCATTATTTTTTCTAATAATGTAATCAGCGTCATATAACTTTTTCATATTTTGCCCTCCTTATCACAATTAAATTATACTATGATTTAAGGTTAGTTTCAAAATAAAATGCAAGTCATATAATAATTTGTAAAAGTTTGACAATTTTTAAAAATTACTGAAATTTTAGTTTACAGAATAATAATTTTTTATTTTGTCAATTATATTTTCAATAATTTCTTCATCAGTTAAATTTGAAATATCAACCACAATGTCGGCACATTCTTTTTCTATTATGTGTTCTTGATTTAACAAAGTTTCTCTGTTTGCCGAAAAGAAATCTTTTTGTTCTTTTGTGTCAAACTGTTTGTTTTGAAGTTCAATCACTTCACTTTCAACATCTTTCTTTAAAAGAATCACAAAGTTGCTTAGTTTAATTTTGTAAAACAAATCTTCAAGTTTGTCAGCAAAACCCAGGTTTGCAACAAACACAACATTATCAAAATCAAGTTCCATTTTGAGTATTGAACGAAACTCTTTCTCGATATAGTCTTTTCCGTTAATTTTATAAATTTCACTGAAAGTGTTTGGCATATGGTCAAACTCAAACAAACTTATCATATCTAAAGTTCGCATAGAAAAAACATCGGCTAACTTTTCAGCGAGTCGTTTTGAAACATCGTAATCATAACTAGTAACTAGCATATTTTGTTTCATCAGGTCTTTCCTATTATGTTCTTAAAATAATATCGACATTATCATCAAATTCAGATGTGTTAATTTCTTCAATAATTGTGTTGAGTTCACTGTTGTCAAGTTTATCTTTTGTGAGTTTCTCAACTTTTCTTTTTGCTAAGCCATCATAGTCGTCATCGGCTGTTGTTTTGGCAAAAGAATCACCAAATGCTTTTCGAAGATAAACCTCATAAGCCAAGACTTTCTGTGGAACTTTTGCAGCAATAAGGTCTTTATCTCTCACAACATAGTTATTGATTTCGAAATAATATTCATTTTCAAAGTCAGTTAATTTCTTTTCGTTATCCATAACCTGCTCCTAGTCATCATATTTATTTTTGCTCATCATTCGTTGCATTGCTTCTTCCTCTTCTTGTTCAAGTTTCTCTTGTTCTTCTTGTTTCTTTTGCTTTTCAAGATTAACTCGTTCAAGTTCAGCCATTTTAACTGCTTCGTCAATTTGTTCTGCTTGAGCAATTTCTTGTGCTTCTTGTTCTGCTTTAATCATATTAATAAATGCAGTGTTTGCAGCATTTTCACCAAGTTCTTTTTCACGAGCAATACGCTCTTCTTCGCTTTCTTCTTTTTCAGGATTAATATCACCACCCATACCAGCAGCCATAATTGCAATTCTTTTTGCAGCAGGAATAAGTTCAGATTTTTCATTACACTTAAGTTTTTCTTTGATTTGGTCTGCTTTTTCAGGTTTATTTGCAAGTAAATGCGCTTTTATCATTGAGTTAAACATATTCGTAACGCCTGCAATATAATCTTCAGGAGTTTTTGTGATTTCAGTTTTAAATTCTAAAAGCGACCCAAGTTCTTTATTGATTTGCTTGATATCTTTCTTTTTTGACTCATCATTAACATAGGTTGCAATAGTTCTTAAAACTCTTTTTTTGACAGTTGTGTTCAAAAGCGATTCAACGGAAATTGTTGAAATTGATTCAGGATAAACCCTTGCAATTTTTGAAAGCAAATCATCACTTGCACCCATCAAAACATTTGCATTGTTTTTATTTGAAAAATCAAGTTTGCCATCTTTAAGTTCTAAAATTTCACCATCAAAGAAAGTGCTTTCAACCGAAGTGTTTTCATCTTCAAAAACATTCAAATTCAATGTTTCTTCACTAATGTTTTCACTTTCTTGTTTTTCAACTTCATCAATTTTTTTGTGATTAAATTGCTCGTTATAAACACCTGCGTTTTGCAAAATGTTATTGATGTAAGCAACTCTTTCACGATTGCGTTTAAGCAGCACATCAATTCGATTTTTAACTGCAAGCAAACGAATAAGTTCATCTCTTTTCTCTTTAGAGAACTTCGACAACTTATTAATATCTAAACCAGAAACAGCCTCTTCAAGATTTTTATCAACTGTTTCAATTTCAACAATCATGGTTTCACAAAGTCTTTTAACCCTATCAAGTGCAGGAGTCATTCCGCTAATCACTTGATTAGATAAAGCCTTTAATAAGAAATATTCTTCATCTTCAAAACTTTTCATAATTTCACCTATTTTAATAATACAAAAATTTAAAATTAGTGTCAATAAATTAAATTCGCTTAGTCTTTTTTGGTTTAATAAATACAACAATATATCCAAAAACAATAAACACAATTAAAGCAAACTCTATCCAAGACAAAGTTAGCCTTTCATTTTCATCAAATTTTTCATAAGAAAATTTTAGACTTCCCTCAACACTAGAAAAATTTATATTTCCAAGTTCGTCTGTTCGAAGCAGATTTTCTTTTTCAAAATTTTCAATGTTATCTATCCTTTCAAGCACTTCTTCGTGAGGGTGACCAAAATTATTTCCCTCACCAACAGAAATTACAATAAATGAAGGACAAAGTAAGTCAAACAATTCTCTACTTGTGCTGTATTTGCTTCCATGATGCCCCACAATCAAAACAGAAACTTTTGACAGTTTTTCTCTTTCAATAGCAGACAAACTCTCTAAAAAGTCTTTTTCTAAAAAATGCAAATTTTCTGCATTTAAACTGTTATTTGTGAACGCAGCATCACCTGAGAAGAAAAATGTTTCACCATAACACGAAAATAGAAATATTGCCGAACTTCCATTTGAGTCAGTTGCACCATAACCAAGCGTTGCATAACCATATGTGTTTTCAGTTATTGTTTCAAGCGGAATCGCATCTTCTCTTACAAACGGAGCAAAAAATTCAAATGAGTAATTCGCACCATCAATTTTCAAACCATCATAAAACACTGTTACTTTTGAAAACTTCTTTGCTCCATTTTCAAAATATGTTTCATCATAAATTTTATCAATAAACTCAGCATATATGCTGCTTGTCACTCTTGAAATTTTTGACCTGTTGTTTGTGCTTTGAACATAGTCTAAATACACTTCTTCAAGGTCTTCACTTTCATTTATCACAAAAGTTTCAAAACTCTCACCACTTCCTGAAATTTGAAATGGTCTGTAAATATTCTTCACTTCAAAATTATCTAAAACAGCAAGAAGACCGCCAATGTGGTCAGTGTCTGCGTGAGTGGCAATCATATAATCAACAGATTTCACACCATGAGATTTAAGTGTTTCAACAACCTTTGAACTGTAAACAATGTCACCACCATCAATAATCGCAGTTTTTCCATCAGGAAGTCGAATAAATGCAGAATTTCCTTGCCCAACATCTAAATAATCAACTTCATAGTCAGCCTCTTTAATTTTATTTGCTGATACTTGCTTTTTTAAATAAGTCTCACTAAACCCAAAAAATCTCTCAAGTTTTTCAGCAAAGAAAAAAGACAAAATAGTTACCATAAACATAATGCTTATGGTAACTAATTTTATCTTTATTTCATTTGTGTTTATTTTAGTCTTTTTTATCATTAGTAAAGTATTTTCCTATCTTTTTTGGATTAAGTTCTAGCATTCTTTGAATTTTATCTTTATTTGCCATAACGGTGTTATAACCGATTTTTATCATTTCATCAAAACCTTCAAATTTAAGCGGCGAAAAACTTTCAAGTGATGGCTCAAAAATAAGGTCAGCACATTCCATTGTTTTGTCAATTTTTGCCTGCATCATAATGCCTATTGTTGATGAAAGCACACTTATTGTTGAAAGCGACTGTGTGCCTGTGCCTCTAAGATGATTAACATCAATCGCAAACACCACATTTGCACCCATTTTTTTCACAACATCAGCAGGAACATTGTTTCGAAGCCCACCATCAATTAAGTGCATATCTTCATAAACCACCGGTGTAAATACCCCAGGAACCGCACAACTGCCTGAAACAACCTTTGCAACATTTCCATAATCAAAGTCAACTTCTTTGCCGGTTTTAAGGTCTGTGCAAACAACTGAAAGTGGAATTTTCATTTCAGAAAACACTGTTAAATCACCAAACGCTTTATTGAGTTGCTCTTCAAGACGCGCTGTTTTTGTTGG
>JAFQBZ010000028.1 GCA_017399515.1 Clostridia bacterium
CAATGAAAATATTGCACCTTATGACATTGTGTTCTTTGCTGATGAAAGTGGTTTTGAAGATTTGAAGTCTAATGACCAAAGAGTGAACCAATATGTGCGTGCTTCAAAAATCTTCAAAGTGGTTTTGAAAGATTGGGTAACTGATGCAAGTGAACTTGATTTTAACAAGGTTTATTTTGTGTCTAATGCTGAATATGTGAATCTTCCAATGCTTAACTTCAAGCAACAAGAACTTGTTGAAATTGAAAACAAAAACCTTTTGGTTCAAGGTGTTGCAGGAAGTGGAAAAACAAACATCTGCATAAGCAAAATTATTTTTGTTGCTTGCAGAAACTATACCGGAAAAATTTTATACACCACATTTTCGCGTGGGCTTTTGGTGGACACTAAAAACAAGATTGAACTTTTCAAAAATAACATCAAGCAATTCATTGAAGATTATCGAAATAACCGAATTGTGTTTTTAGATAAAAACCATAAAACAGCAATTGAAAACAGACTTGGAATATTTTTGATTGTTGACAACGAAACAAACCTTCTTAAAAAACTTGATAAGGTTGTTCAATTTTTAGAAAACAATGTTGATTATTACTTGATTGAAGACCTTTACAAAAGAGAGTTTGAAGAACAAGTTGAAATGGCTGATGAAGACACTTTTGTTAGAGAGTTCTTGAAAAATGTAAACAACCACCAACTTAAAAGCAGGCTTGATAAAATTAAAAATTTATCTTATTCAATTATTTATAAAGAAGTTTATGGTTTAATTTTTGGTGCGATGACTGAAAATGAAACCGCTCAAATGTTAGACTTTGAAGAATATAAAAGAAGAAGAGAAAATAGTTTTTCAGCAAATGAGTGCGAAGTGATTTATGGAATTGCGAAACTTTATGCTGAATATCAAAAAACGCAAAATCTTTATGACAATAATAAAATATCGCGAAAATTATTAGAAAATAGTCAAAAAATCAAAAAATATTCACTTTCAATCATTGATGAAGTTCAAGATTTCACTGAAGTGAATTTGAATTTATTTAAAAAGATTTCAATTAAAATGTTTGCGGTTGGTGATGCACTTCAAATGATAAACCCATCATATTTCAGTTTTGCATATCTTAAAAGACTTATGTATGATGAAGACCTCACAAGCGTTGCTGAACTTGAAAGCAATTATCGTAACAACAAAAAGATTGTTGAAATTTTAGATGATCTTAGTGATTTAAACACAAAGCAATTTGGAACACATAGTTTTGTGTTAACCGGAAAAAGTGTTGATGAAGATGCACTCACAAATGTGGTTTATTCAACAGACGAAAGTTTTGCTAAAAAACTTAAAAATCAAAAGTTTGAAAACTTCACAATTTTGGTTAACGACTTAAAGCAAAAGCAACAACTTCGCGAAATGTTCAAAAAGCAAGAAATTTTGACAATTAGTGAAGTGAAAGGGCTTGAGCGTGACACAGTTCTGCTTTATAATGTGCTTTCATCAAACAAAGACAAATGGAAGATTTTGGAAGAGTTTAATATCAATCATAAACAGGCTGATGAAAACTCTGTGTTTAGATATTATTTCAATTTGTTTTATGTTGGTGTGTCGCGTGCAAAACACAATTTGTTTGTTTTTGAAAATGATGAAATTAAACTTTTTAGTGATTTCTTTAAAGATAATTTTGAAAACTTAAATGGCGAAGAAACTTATAAGAAATTCACTGAAGTTATCAGCAAGATAGAAATCGATGATGATGAAATCTTAGAGCGTATTGCTGAATTTATCAAACTTGGTCAATTTGACAACGCAAGATTTTATGCCGATAAGTTTGAAGATGATGAAATTAGAATTCAGCAAAATGAAAAGATTGAAGCATTTGAAAAGTTTGTGTTTAAGGGCAGAAATAAAGATGCCGGAATCAAACTTTGGAAGGCAGGGCTTATCAGTGAAGCAAAAGAACAATTCGCAATTTCTGGCGACACAAAACTTGTTGAGTTTTTAGAGAATTTGGAAGGTAAAAACAAATCTAAACTTGATGCTGAAATTGTTAAGTTTTATGTTGATTTTGATGACAATGATGAAGCACAAAAACTTATTGTTGATGTGGTTAAAGCAGACCTTAGGCAGATGCAAGAAAATCACAGAATAATCAAAGAAAAATTCAAAGAATTAAATAAAAAATTTAAGGAGAAAAAATAATGGACAATAATGAAGTTAATGCTCTTATTGATGCGTTTGTGGGATATCGTGAAATGCTTGTTCCAATTCAAGCAGATATGCATGAATTTTTAAACACTTATGTTGCGATGAAAAACGATGTTGACAAACTTGATGAAGCGTTTTCAGGTGATGTTCAAGCAAAACTTTCAGAGATTTATAAACTTCTTGCAAGTCAAGCGGAAAAGTCTGAAGAACTTGTTCGAAAGGTTGACCAATTTTTGAGAATGTCTGGAAAATATACCGAAGGTGTTGAAAGCATTATTTCAAAGTTTGAAAGTGTTGAAGGAAGACTTTCTGCAATCAATGACATTGAAAAAAGAGCGGAAGAGCAAATTGGAAGGCTTGACACCTTGCTTGAAGAAAAACGCAGAAACTATAACATTAAAGAACTTGAAAAAAGTTTAGACGCATATAACGCAAACCTGCAAACTGTTGGTGATTTCATTAACAGAGATGTTGCTGAAAACATTGTGTCTAACACAAAATCAATTCAGTCAATTAAAGACGGAAATGAAAACATTGCCAAGCGTCTTGAAGAAGAAAAGAAAAGCATTGATGCGCTTGCAGAAACTTATGCTTCTTCAAATGAACTTTTAAAGAAAATTGTTGAAAAACAAGATGTTAATGAAGAATATATCTTTGAAATTTTAGACCGCTGGGCAGAAGATAGAAATGTTAAGATTAAAAAGAAATAGGTAACAAATGGAAAGAGAAAAATTGACAAAACTTTATGAGGCAATAAAGAGTGACAATGAAAAGTTGTTCACTTCTTTTATGCTGTCTAAATCAGACCTTAACATCTGCTTTGGAAGGTTTCCAATTTTATCTCTTTGTTATTTATATAAGTCTTATAAAATTCTTTTGAAATATGAAAAATATTTAATGTCAATAAACAGGTTTGATGTTGTGCCTGAATATTTTCAAATTTATAAAGACTTTAAACGATATGCAAAAAAATCACTCAGGCTTTATGCGTGCAGTGATAAAATTGTTTATCCACTTGAAATGCTCGCTGTTTTAGATGATAGAAAACTCATAAAACAAAAATATAGATTTTTATTTAAAAATGAAGAAATTTTGCAAAATGTGCAGAAAATTTACACTTTAAATAAAAAAATTCAAATAATAGCAACGCGTGAAAAATTTGAATGCGAAGCAAAGAAATTTAATTTAAAGCAAAAAATTATTGCTGGTGCATCGGCTTTCGTGTTTATGATTTTGTCGGTATTTTCATTTGTGATGATTTCGGTGATGAGAAATTCGTTTGGTATTGGAACGGAAAATAATCCTTTGCAAATTTCGACTGCAAGCGAGTTAGAACTTGCACTTAAAAAAGGCTATCGTTATTATGAACTTAAAAACGACATTGTGCTTGCAAATGGTTTTTCAGTAAGTGAGTTTTCAGGAACGCTTATTGGTAATGACAAAACCATTGTGATAAATGCTGAGCAGAGTGATTCGCTCATTCAAAATTTATCAGGAAAGATTGATAATGTTAATTTTGAATTTGAACTTAAAGATAAAGAATTTACTAAAAATTTTGCAATTTTAGCAGAAAATAACACAGGAACAATTCAAAATTGCGATTTTTCTGGCATTATAAATTGCAAAGTTAACACTGAGGAAGATGTTTTTGTTTCAGGTGTTGTCACTCAAAATGATGGTGTTATTGATAAGGTTTCGGTTGAACTTAATTCAGTGATAGATAATATGGGTGAGAAAAACGCATATCTTGCAGGCATTGCTGGAAAGAATGCAGGAACAATAACAAACACAAAAACACTTGAAGCAAAATTTGAAGCCGACACCGTTGACCTTGCAGGTATTGCCGGTGAAAACCATGGAACGATTTCGGCTTGTGAAAATAATATTAAACTTGACCAAATTTCAAATAGCAAAAATTGGAATCCTAACTGTGCTGGAATTTCGATGATTAATTATGGCAAAATTGAAAATTCAATAAACCGTGCAGAAATTAAGGCTGAATCAACAGCAACTGAAAAACCTGTTCAAGATGGGCAAAATGGTGAAATTGCTGTTATTGCTGGCGGAATTGTTTGTGATAATTATAACGAAATTAAAAATTCATTAAACTTTGGAAATGTTTCGGCAATTGGTGATGTGGCAATGGTTTATGCTGGTGGAATTGCCAGCAGAAATGTTATTGAAGAAGTTTACTCAATTGTTGAAAAGTCACTTGCTAAATGTGAAGTTGTGTCAAAAAGCAAAGGCAATTTTGCTTATGCTGGTGGTGTTACCGCTTGGAACTCTAGTGAAATTGTTGTTTCTGGTTTTGAAGGTGTTATTGAAGCCAACACAAACTATGACTCGATGGAATATTTGAATGTGTTTGCAGGTGGTGTGGCAGGTTATAACAACAACTGCAAAGTTGAAAAATCTTATGCCGATGTCACTTTTAGAAACAAGCCTGAAGAAGTTACAAATGTCATAAAGATGTATGGCGGAGTAATTGGCTTTATTGGAGTGTCTTCATATTACAACACTATGATTAGTCAGTTTGTTGGCAAAGGTGATGGTTTTAACTATGTAAAGAACAATTATTATGTGCATAATGAAACAACTGAATATGCTTGTTATGGCAGGGTTTATGATGTGTTCTTTGCTTCGTCTACCGGATTTGAAAAGGTGGCTGCTGATGGTGAGTTGTTGATTAAAGTTGAAAACATCAGTGATATTCCTGAAGAGGTGAGAATTTATGAATAGGCTTTTATATAAACTTAAAAATGACAAGTTGTTTTTGATTCTTTTTGCTTCAATTTCAGCGGTGGTTTTGTTTGATTTGTTTATGATTGTTTTTGACATTGTTCAGTTTGTTAAAATATCTCAAAATTCAGTGAATTTATTTAATGGTTTTGTGGCATTAAATGTGTTTGCTGGTGTGATTAACATTCTTGCAATTACTGCAATTTTGGTTTATTTCATTCTTAACAAGCGAAGAATAAAAACTGAAAATAAAATGGCAAGAAAATAACAAAAAAATCTCTTTAAATATAAATTTAGCCAAGTGATTAATTGACAATCATTTGGCTTTTTTTATATAATAAACTTGTGGAGATGTTATGGTAGGATACGATTTTGACAAAACAATTTATAAGGGAGACAGTTCAACAGACTTCTTTTTCTATATGATTTTTTCAAGGCCATATTTGCTTTTATTTGTGCCTTATTTTTTGATCGTGTTCGCACTTTATGGAATGAAAATCGTTAAGAAAAAACGCTTTAAAGAATGTATGTTTTTCTTTGTTCCGTTATATTCAAACATTGACAAAATTGTGGATAAATTTTGGGCAAGAAACGCCAACAAAATTATGAAGTGGTACCCTCCACAAAAGAAAGATGATGAAGATATCATTGTTTCAGCATCACTTGGTTTTATCATTAAACCTGTGCTTGAAATGCTTAACATTAAAAACTATATTGCAACAAATTATAATGTGAAAACCGGCAAGATTTATGGCAAAAATTGTTATGGTGAAGTAAAGGTTGAAGAGTTTAAAAGGGTTTATCCAAAAGCAAAACTCGAAGCATTTTATTCAGATTCAATCAGCGATTTGCCAATGATGAAACTTGCTGATAAAGCATATCTTGTTGATGGTGAAAATGTTAAAGAAATTGACACAAAAGATTATGAAGAACAATAAAATATTTACATATAAGGAGAAAATTATGAAAGAACTTAAAGGCTCAAAAACAGAACAAAATTTACTTGCTGCATTTGCTGGTGAATCACAAGCAAGAAACAAATATACTTATTATGCAAGCAAGGCAAAAAAAGAGGGTTATGAACAAATTGCTGCACTCTTTTTAGAAACTGCTGAAAATGAAAAAGAACACGCTAAATTGTGGTTTAAATATTTAGAAGGTGGCGAAATTAAGTCAACAATGGAAAACCTTAAAGACGCTGCTGCTGGTGAAAACTATGAGTGGACTGATATGTATGCAGAATTTGCAAGAGTTGCAGAAGAAGAAGGTTTCACTGAAATTGCTGCAAGATTCAAACTTGTTGCTGCTGTTGAAAAACATCACGAAGAAAGATATTTAAAACTTTTAGAAAACATTGAAAAGAACCAAGTTTTCACAAAAGATACAGGCATTGTTATCTGGAAATGTAGAAACTGTGGACACATTCACATTGGTGAAAAAGCACCAGAAATTTGCCCAACTTGTGCACATCCAAAGGCTTACTTTGAACTTGAAGCAAAAAATTACTAAACGGCAAAAATTACGCAAACTATTGCGAAATATTCAAAACTCATTAGCAGTCATTTAGGCAAACTAAACTCCTGCTATGAGTTTTTTTTATTTCTTTTATTTTACGCAATTTTTGCCGTTTAGGGTTGCACGATTCAGTCATTTACTATTATGTAAACTCCTGCCTAGATTTTTTATTGTGCCTTGTTACTTATTCAATTTTTGCCGTTTAGGACTGTGTGTTTGTGATTATTGTTCTAAATAAAAAGACATCTAATTTTAGATGTCTTTTTTATTCCAAATCAAGGTTTTCGGCTGAAAATGCCTTATCGTTAATAAATTCAGCAGGTGTGATATTAAGTCCGTTTGCAAGAAGTATTATTGTTTTTAAAGTGATTCCTTTAGTGCGTTTTTGCATAATGCTTTTTATTGTGGGATATGGTAAACCTGAAAGTTCTGCTAACTTATATTGTGTTAAATTTCTTTCACCCATAAATTTCAATAATCTTTCAACAACTAAATCGTTTAATGTTTTCATATTTTACCTTTATTTTGTGTTTTTCTATAACAAAATATTACATTATTCGACAATTATTTATAGGATTATACATCATTCTTTATGGTTGACACATAATCCCATTTGACCTATAATAAGATTATGTAACATCTCAAATAAAAGGTACTAAAGATAGGAGATTTAGATATGGGGTTTTTGGGAAAAGCATTTATTGCAGGTATTGTTGTAGATGCTGCAAAAAAAATAAAAGATACTGTTAGTAAAAATAAAAATAGAAAAGATGGAAATGAATATATTAAGGTAAGTAATTTTATTTATGATTTGATTGGTGGAAATTATAAAGATGCCAAAGAAACGATTGAAGGGTATGGTTTTTCCAATATTTCTTGCGTTGCTAAAAAAGATTTAAAAAGAAATTTGAAGAAAGGTATTTTCTTTAAAGAAAAGAATGAATATGAAAATGGCGAAGTGGAAGAAATTTCAATTAATGGAGAAGTTGATTTTGATAAAAATGACCAATTTTTGCCAAGTGCCAAAGTTACAATTGTTTATCATACATTTTCAGAAGTGGTTGGCGAGAAAAAAAGTGAATATATCAATATAAGCAGTTTTATTGATGATTTGTTTGGTGCAAATTATAAATATTCAAAAGAAGTTTTAAATGGTTATGGATTCACAAATGTATCATTTGTTGCGATAAGAGATTTAAAAAAAGGTTTGAAAAAAGGTGGTTTATTTCGTGAAACTAATGATTATGAAGATGGTGAAGTAGAAGAAATCTCAATAAATGGTGAAGTTGATTTTGACAAAATTTATAATTTTTTACCAGATTCAAGAGTGGTTATCAAATATCACACATATGAATCTTCTGTAATTGAAAGTAGTAAACTTTATGCAAAGTGTTTGAATTGCAAAGCCAATTTTGAATATTCAAAAAATAAACCTGTTTGCCCTTATTGCGGTGAGCCGGTTGCTAATAATGATAATGGTTCAAATGTTAAAAGAAAAGCGAATGAAGAAATTGAAGAAGATGAATATATGAATGATATTGATTGGTATTGTGATGAATGTGGTGCATATATGAATAGGCAAAGAGGATTCACAACAAGAAGTGGAATGTGGAAATGTGTTATTTGTGGATATAATAATGATGTAACTGAAGATAATATTGTGTGGGAATGATAAAAAAATCATTAAACAATACTGCTGAAGGTAAAGGAATTTTTAGCAAGGCATTTGGAGCAATTAAACATATTGGTTTTGGAAAAAAGAAAGAAAAATAAAAAATGTAGCATTTTTGCTACATTTTTTTGATTTTGTTGATAACAATTGAATTTATTTGACAATGCGAGTTTTTATTCGTTAATATAAAATTGAGGTGAAATTATGAATAAAGAATTTATTGAAAAATTAAAATCACAAGCAGAAGAAATATCTGCTTTTAAATTTGGAACGATTATTGGTTGTATAAATGCATTATTAGAGCGTGCTAATGAAGATAAAATTTATGTTATTAGATATAACGGAAAAGAAATATATTCTTTCATGACAGAAGAAGAAATGTATCAAATAATGTTAAATAAGAGCAAAGAAGAATATCTTCAAGAAGAAGCAAAAAGACAAAAAGAAATTGAAGAAGATGAGGCAAGAGAAAAAGCGGAATGTGAAGAGGCTTTAAAAACTAAATTTCCAAAATATAAAAAAATATATGAAGAATGTTATCCAAAAGAGAAAGCACAAAGATATACCCAAGAAGTTGAAAAAGAACTTAAAGAGGGTTTTATTTATGGGTTTTATCATCTTGAAGAAAAAGTTAAACTTTTAGAAGCCGCAAGAACATTATCTGTTCGTGAGGTTGAAAAATTGTATTATCAGGAAACAGATTCACAAAATCGTTTATATAATTATCATGATTTGATAAATAGTTATTACGCTGATGTTTTTTTAAGTGTGATTATTGATGATTATGTAAAGTTTAAAAATAGTGATGGCAAACTTACAGAAAAAGAAATTGATGAAATTATTTTAGACCTTACAAAGAAAGCGAGAAAGGCAAAGGCTTTGGCAGTTGAAGCCTTTAAAAAACAAGATGTTAAATCTGTTTTGAGGGCAAGAATTCAAAAACCATTTGAAGAAGAGAGAAAAAGAGTGGCTGCTCAAAAAGCAAGTAATAATTTAGATGTGCTTTTGGGTGGTGAAACCAGCGAAAAAGGAAAAACTCAAAAAGGTAGTCAAAAAGACTAGTTAGATATTATGGTTATTGAAAATATTTTTGAAAAATATGATTTTGGCGATATTGTTGCCTATTCAGGTAAAGATATTACTGATGCAATGATTGATGAATGTTTTGCAATTGACAGAAACTTTTATGATGATGAGTATTCGTGGGAAAACTCTGAAATTAGGCAAATTGTTAAAGAATTTGGGCAAATGTGTTTTGTATTTTTTGATAAAAACGATAAAAAAGTTATGGGATATAGTTTTTGGCTTCCTGTAAAAACTACTGTGTTTAATGCGTTCATCAAAGAAAAAGTTATGCTTTTAAATATCAAGAAAAATTATTGTGAAGATTATAAAAATACAAGCAGTGTCAATTTGTTTCTTGGTGGCGAAGCGTTTGTTGTTGGGTATGACCTTAAACTATTTCACAAAGCAATTGAAGATTTGTTTCAAAAACGAGTTTTAGATATGGCAAAAGCCGGCATTAAGATTAAATATATTGCAGCAGAGTCATGCTGTGATTATGATGAACAATTTTTAGTTCCAAAATTAAAACTTGAAAAAAAGGTAAAAAAAGATAAATCTAATTTCTATTATGATGAATATTCGCCAAAAAAAGTTTATAGTGAATCAAAATATGCGAAAGAACTTTATGAATTTTACAAATAAAAAAATGTAGCAGTTTTGCTACATTTTTTATGTTGTATTGACACTTTATTTTTGTTAACTTATACTTAAGACAATAAAATTATTCGCGAAATTTACAAGTAATGGTATGAAGCATATAATTTGCTAAAATTATCAAAGGAGAAAAATATGGAATTTTATGATTTAGATGAAGATGAAGTTGTGCTTTATAAAGGTTGTGTTGCACTTAAAGACCAAAAAGGAATAACAGAACTTATTTTAACAAATAAAAATTTTGTATTTATCACAAAAATAAAAAAGTTGTTTGCGAAAGATGAAGTTGTGGTTGATGAGTTTCCAACAAATGAAGTTAAAATTTATAATGGGGAATATCAAGTTTTAAAAAAGGGAAATATTGTTGAAATATATTTCTTGCATGATGAAATTGAATTTGCATTTGAGATTGGAAATGAGTGTAGAAAATTTATGAATTCTGTACTAAAATTACTCACAAGTAAAAACAAATTTGAGAGAGTGGTTGATAAAACAAAAGAGGCAATTCATTGTGTTGATAATTCACTTGGTGTTGATAGTGTTGGAATAGTAAAAAGTGTTGCAACAAATAAAACCGTTGTTGGAAAAATAGGTGGAGCAATTAAACATATTGGTTTTGGAAAAAAGAAAGAAAAATAAAAAATGTAGCAGTTTTGCTACATTTTTTTGATTTTTTATATATTTTTTAAGTATTTTTCTTTGATTTTGCGTTTTTTATTTTTGACTTGCAAGGAATTTGGTTGCGATTTCCATAATCTCTGCGTGAATGTCTTCAATGGTTCTAATGTTATTATTTTCATCAACGCAGTGAATAAGATTCCAGCCAAGTTCTTTTGCAAGGGTTAAGCCATTGTTATATGACTTTGAAAGATATTCTGTGTCTTCTTCGTGAATGTCTTTGGTTTGTCCGTTTTTATAATCGGCACGAGCACGAGCAAGTTCAATGCTTTTTTCAACAGGCATTTCAATAAAGAAAATAAGGTCTGGTCTTGGAAGTCCAAGTGTGTCATATTCAAGTTCTTCTTCCCATTTGATGAATTTGAGTTTTTCATCAATATCATCAATTTTTGAACATTGGTGAATGAAGTTTGATTGAACATATCTATCAAACAAAAGTATGCCACCATTTTCATAATGTTCTTTTAAATCTTTTTGATATGTGCACATTCTATCAACTGCATAAAGCACAGAGGCTTGATAAGCATTGAGTGAGTTTGAGTCTTTTCCAAATTCGCCAGCAAGATACATTTTAACAGGGGCAGAAGAGTCGCTGTCATAATGTGGGAAACTTTGGTCTAAAACGCTATAGCCTTGTTCTTTTAAATCTTTCATTAATAATTGTTGTTGTGTGTGTTTTCCAGCACCATCAGTGCCTTCAATTGAAATAATGATTCCTTTCATAATAATCTCCTAAAACAAGTGTAGCAAATTTAAAGTGGAATGTGAAACTAAATTGAAAGAAATTTGATTTTTGTTAAATTTTGACAAATTATTGGTTTTTAAGAGTTTCATAAATTTCGTGAAGGGGAACGATTTTAACGCCCATTTCTTTGATTTTTGGAAGGGTGTCAATAATTGCTTTTGCAGTGTTTTCTCCGCCTTCTGCACCAACATGACCAATTGCGATGGCTGTTCCGTTTTGTTTTGCAAGATTTGCTGTTTCTAAAAGGCGATTGCAAACACCAGCGTAACTTCGGTTTTTATCGGCTTCTAAAAACACATCTCTGCCAAGATAAACTGAACCGGTGTTTTTGCAAGCGTTTTCAGTGGCTTTGGTTTCA
>JAFQBZ010000004.1 GCA_017399515.1 Clostridia bacterium
CCTCTTAATTTATTTTGCTAGTTTATTATAACAAAATTTGATTTTACATTACAATTAAAACGCATTATAAATAAAAAATAGACATAAAAATTATGTCTATTTTAATAAATTTTCAAGTTCTTTGCATTTTTCTTTATCCATATTAGGGGTGTCGCCAAGCCTATATTCAATGCCCATTTTTTCATATTTCATCTTTCCCATTGAGTGGTATGGCAAAAGTTCAACTCTCTCAACATTAGGAATTTTGCTTGCAAATTCTTTTAATTTAATGATATGTGCTTCATCGTCATTGATTCCCGGAACAATAACTTGACGAAGCCAAAGTTTCTTATTTTTTGCCACACAGTCAGCCAAAAACCTGTTAAATTCGTCAATATCTCTGCCGGTGATAAATTTATATTCATCTGCTTCAACAGCCTTAATATCTAAAATTACAAGGTCAACAAGGTCTAAAACTTCTGCGTAACCATCAGCAACACCAGCGGTATCAATTGCAACATGAACACCCTCACTCTTTAAAAGTTTAACTGCTTCAAGTAAAAATTCACTTTGAAGAAGAGGTTCACCGCCACTAAAAGTCACCCCACCAGTTTCGCCATAATATGTGAGATATTTCTTGAATTTTGCTAAAATCTCTTCAGCCGAAATTTCTCTACTGCCCTCAAATGTCCAAGTTTCAGGGTTATGGCAATACAAACAACGAAGTTTGCAACCTGCCATAAACACAACAAGTCTAATTCCAGGACCATCAGCAGAACCCATAGTTTCAATATCTGTTATTCTTCCGTTCATAATTTTCCTTTAAATTTTAATTTTAATAAAAGGTCAAAATTATTTGGATAACAAGGCTCTAAAAATTTTCAAAGCATAAGTTTACTTGTTGTAAATGATTGTTTTGAAAATTTTTAAGAAACACAGTTAGCCGATTAATTTTGACCTTTTAGATTATTTCTTTTCGTGGAATGTTCTAGCAATAACTTCTTCTTGATGAGCACGGTCAAGTTTGTTGAAGTTAACAGCATAACCAGAAACACGAATTGTAAGGTTTGGATATTTCCAAGGATTGTTCATCGCGTCGATAAGTAAATCTCTGTTGAATACATTAACATTGATATGTTGTGCACCTTGAACAAAGTAACCATCAATGATTGAAACAAGTTTGTTAACTTGTTCTTCTTCATTATTACCAAGAGCAGATGGAACAATTGAGAATGTGTTTGAAACACCGTCTTGACAACAGTTGTCATATTTAATTTTTGCAACAGAGTTAAGTGAAGCAAGAGCACCACTTGCATCTCTGCCGTGCATTGGGTTTGCACCAGGAGCAAATGCTTCGCCAGCCTTTCTTCCATCAGGAGTGCTTCCTGTTTTTTGACCATACATAACATTTGATGTGATGGTGAGTAATGAAAGTGTTGGTTTTGCATTTCTGTAAAGTTTGTGTGAAGCAATAGCATCAAAGAATTCTTGAACGAGTTCTTGAGCAAGTGAGTCTGCTCTGTCGTCATCGTTACCAAATTTAGGGAATTCGCCTGTTGTTTCAAAATCAACAGCAACGCCTTGTTCATTTCTAATTGGCTTAACTTTTGCATATTTGATTGCAGAAAGTGAGTCAACTGCACAAGAGAAACCTGCAATACCGAAAGCCATAAGTCTTTCAACTGCTGTGTCATGAAGAGCCATTTGGCTTGCTTCATAAGCATATTTATCGTGCATGAAGTGAATGATGTTGTTTGCGTCAACATAAATTTTAGCAATTTCTTTAATCATTGCACTGTATTGCTTTCTAACTTTATCATAAGTTAAAACTTCTTCAGTGTTCTTTTCTAAACCTTCAACAACAAGTTTGCCTGATTTTTCATCAACACCACCGTTGATTGCGTAAAGAAGTGATTTTGCAAGGTTGCAACGAGCACCAAAGAATTGCATTTGTTTACCAGATTTCATTGCTGAAACGCAGCAAGCAATTGCATAGTCATTTCCATAAAGAGGACGCATTGTGTCGTCACCTTCATATTGAATTGAGTCTGTTTTGATTGAAATCTTAGCGCAATATTTCTTGAAGTTTTCAGGAAGACCCTTAGACCACAAAACTGTAAGGTTTGGTTCAGCACTTGGGTTTAAGTTGATAAGTGTGTTTAAGAATCTAAATGAGTTCTTTGTTGTTAAACTCTTTGTTTCACTGATCATACCAGCAACTGATTCTGTTACCCATGTTGGGTCACCAGCAAAAAGTTCATCGTAATCTGGAGTTCTTAAGTGTCTAATGAAACGAAGTTTGATAACATATTGGTCAACAAGTTCTTGTGCTTCTGCTTCTGTAAGTGTGCCTTCAGCAAGATCTCTTTCAATATAGATATCATAGAATGTTGCATTTCTTCCCATAGAAGTTGCAGCACCATTATTTTCTTTAGCACCTGCAAGGTAACCAAAGTAAGCCCATTGCATAGCCTCTTTAGCGTTTGTTGCTGGTTTAGAAATATCAAAACCATAACTTGCAGCCATTTGCTTGATAGCCTCTAATGCTCTGATTTGTTCATTAACTTCTTCACGAAGTCTAATGTTTTCTTCGATGTATGTTTCATCGATATATTCACCGTTTAAGTCTTTTTTCTTAAATTCGATGAGTTTATCAATACCATAAAGAGCAATTCTTCTATAGTCACCAATGATTCTTCCTCTTCCGTAACCATCAGGAAGACCTGTAAGTAAACCGTTGCTTCTTGCTCTTCTAATTGCTGGTGTGTAAGCATCAAAAACACCGTCATTATGTGTTTTTCTGTAAGTTGTGAAGTGTTTGTAAAGGTCTTCGTTAAGTTTGTAACCATGTGCTTCAAGAGCCTTCATAGCAATTTTTGTGCCACCATACATATTAACAATTCTTTTGAGTGGAGCGTCAGTTTGAAGACCAACAATAACTTCATTTTCTTTATCAATATAGCCTGGAGCAAATGCTGTGATACCACTTAAAATATTTGTTTCAACATCTAAACAGCCACCTTTTTTATTTTCTTCTTCTAAGAGTTTTTCACATCTTGACCAAACAGCCTTGGTTTTTTCGCTTGGACCAGCCAAAAAAGAG
>JAFQBZ010000001.1 GCA_017399515.1 Clostridia bacterium
CACACACCAAGAAATTGTTCTTGAACTTTTCAAGGGGTGGGCATAATGGCAAGGAATGGAAGTGTGAATTTTCGTGACCTGGACAGATTCAGACAGCAGGTTGAATCATCCCTTGGTGCAAACCAGGTTGATCAATTCATTGAATCGTGTGCAAAAGAACTTGCTGCAAGGTTGCTTGCAAAAGTTATCAAAAGGACACCTGTTGGACAATATCCCAAAGGTTCAGGAAAAAAAGGTGGTACTTTAAGAAGGGGATGGACAAATGGAAAAAGTCAGGCTGCATCTGCTTATGCAGGAAGTCTGAAAGTCAACCACTTTGGCAATGTCTATGTCATTGAAATCATCAACCCTGTTGAATATGCTTCTTATGTTGAATTTGGGCATAGAACCAGGGGTGGTGATGGATGGGTGGAAGGCAAATTCATGTTGACCATTTCTGAACAAGAAGTTGAAAATGATGCACCAAAGGTTCTTGAAAACAAACTCAAAAAGAAATTGGGGGAATGTTTCAAATGATACAAAAAATCATAGATGGAATCAGTGTTGCAATCAATTCATGCTTCGGTGAAGGTTATGAAATTTATACAGAATCCATTGAACAAGGTCTGCAAGAACCTTGTTTTTCCATTATATGCTTGAACCCTTCTATTGAACAGTTCCTTGGAAAAAGGTATTTCAGGACAAATCAGTTCTGCATCCACTTCTTCCCTGGTTCTGATGAAAAAAGGTCTGAATGCTATTCAGTATTAGAACAATTGATGGACTGCTTGGAAATCATCACAGTTGATGGTGACCAATGCAGGGGTTCAAAGATGACTGGTGAAGTGGTTGATGACATGCTTCACTTCTTTGTGAATTATGACATGTTTGTCTATAAAGAACCTGCACCTGAACCAGTCATGGAAACTGTCAGTCATAACACTAATGTGAAAGGATGATGAAAGATGGCAACTAAACAGAAAGAAAAGCAGGATGCAATGTTCAGCAAAGAACAGATCCTTGCTTCCAACAAATATGCAAACAGAAGGGATGCACTTGATGCAATCCTGGAAGACAATGGTGTCTATACCATTGAACAGGTTGATTCCCTTCTTGAAAAATTTATGAAAGGAAAGGTGAACTAATATGGCATTAGGCGGTGGAACTTTTGTGGCACAGAACAAAGTGCTTCCTGGTGCTTATATCAACTTTGTTTCCCTTGCTGCTGCAAGTGCAACATTGTCTGATAGAGGTATCGCAACCATGCCCCTTGAACTTGATTGGGGTGTTGAAGGTGCAGTGTTTGAAGTCACAAATGCAGATTTTCAGAAGAATTCCATGAAGATCTTTGGATATTCTTTTGATCATGAAAAAATGAAAGGTCTTCGTGATCTGTTCATGAACATCACAACTTTATATGCTTATCGTCTGAATGGCGGTGGTAACAAGGCAACCAACACTTATGCAACTGCAAAGTTTGGTGGTGTTCGTGGTAATGATTTGAAGATCGTTATTCAGAAGAATGTGGATGATGAATCTATGTTTGATGTGAAGACTGTCCTTGGCAGCACTGTTGTTGACACACAGACTGTTGCAAAGGCTGCTGACCTTGTTGCAAATGACTTTGTAACTTGGAAGACTGCTGAACTTGCAGTGACAGCAGGCATTGCACTTGAAGGTGGTGCAAATGGCACTGTTGATGGTTCTGCACATCAGAACTACCTTGACAAGATTGAAGCATATTCCTTCAATGCCCTTGGTGTTGTAACCAAGGAAGAAAGCATCAAAGGTCTTTATGAAAGTTTTGTCAAAAGACTTCGTGATGAAGTTGGTGCTAAATTCCAGGCTGTTCTTTATAACAAGGCTGCTGATTATGAAGGTGTCATCAATGTCAAGAACAAGATCACTGATGAAGGTTGGGATGAATCCTGTCTTGTTTATTGGGTGACTGGCATTGCAGCAGGTTGTGCAGTGAACAAGTCTAACCTGAACAAGATCTATGATGGTGAATTCACTGTTGATGTGGACTACACACAGACACAGTTGACCAAGGCTATTCAGGCAGGTGAATTTGTACTTCATCAGATTGGTTCTGATGTTCGTGTACTTGAAGACATCAATTCCCTTGTGACTACTTCTGACACCAAGGGTGACATCTTCAAGGACAATCAGACAATCAGGGTCATTGATCAGATTGCAAATGACATTGCAGTCCTGTTCAATACCAAATACCTTGGTGTTGTTCCTAATGATGCAGCAGGCAGAATCAGTCTTTGGACTGACATTGTAAAACATCATGAACAGATGCAGGACATCAGAGCAATTGAAGATTTCAGTGATGAAGATGTGACTGTTTCCCAGGGTAACACAAAGAAGGCTGTTGTTGTTAATGATGCGGTGACTGTTGTCAATGCAATGGCAAAGTTGTATATGACAGTCACTATTGCATAAGAAAGGGGTGAATCAGGATGTCTAA
>JAFQBZ010000029.1 GCA_017399515.1 Clostridia bacterium
GGCTTCTTCAAAAAGAAGGTAACGATTTTTATGTTGTAACACCAACCTCAAAAAAGCATATTCCTGTTGACAGACGAGTTGCAGCAGGCTATAAGCCAGGCGATGTGCTTGACATCGTTATTGATTATTATGGCAAAGATGCAGAAGTTGTGATTCTTGGCAAAAGCCAAAAAGAATTCCGCTTGGCTGAGCCACATAAAAAAGCAAGCCCAAAAACAACATCTCAAGCACCTCAAACCAAATTTGACAGAGAAAACCTTCTTCTTGGAAGAGTTGTCAAACTCAGCCATGACGAACTTGTGTTTATTCCAAACAACAAAAACTTCCCACTCAGGCAGATTCCTATTTTAAACGGAAAAGAAGAACATTCTTCATTTCAAAATAGAATTTGCGCAATGCATCTTGAAAACATAGATTCCCCACTTCTTGGTGGTGTTATCACCGAAGTTTATGGAATAGCAGGAAACCCAATGCACGAAATTGAAGCCGTTGCGAAATATTACAATGCAATCATTAATTGGGACGCTCCAGGTCTTCGTGAAGAAATTGAGAACTTGCCAACAGAAGTTGATGTAAGCACTCTTGACCTTATCACCGAAGAAGAAGCCAACATTTCACAAAAAGGCAAAACTGTTGATTTGAGAAACTTGCCAATCGAAACCATTGACCCTGAAACCTGTCAAGATATGGACGACGGCGTTTTTGCAACTTTTGATAAAGACGGCAATGTTGTGCTTTATTCAGCCATTGCAAACATCACAAAATATATTCCATACGGCAGCCTTATGTTTGAAGAATACATTAACCATGCTTTCACACTTTACACCCCAAACATGGCTTATGGAATCACTCCTGAAAAACTTGCAACCGGCATTTGCTGTTTAACTGAAAATCAAGACCGACTTGCAATTGTTGTTAAAACCGTTATCGATAAAAACACCGGCGAAGTTAAATCTTTCAATATTTATGACGCAATTGTTCGCAGTCGCAAAAAATATGCTTACAGCGAAACTCAACAAATTTTTGATGAGAATAAAGATTCAATTTCAATTGATGATTTAAGGCTTAAAATTGCTCAAGGTGAAGCCCTTTCACCTGTTGAACAAGTAGTAATGAATCACTATGCTTCTGAACTTATTCGTGTTGGTTTTGACAAAAGAAAAATGATTCGCTTTGATTCAAACAAAGAAAGAACAATCACTTTAAACGATGATATGTCTAGCGTTGAAGACATTGCTTCAAAAACCGACCTTCCTTATGAAAAGGTTATTGAACACTTTATGCTCACAACCAACGAAGCAACAGCAAAATATGCAATCGACAATGGACTTGACACCATTTTTAGAATTCATGAAGAACCAAACCCAAGAAAAGTTAACAAAGCCGGCGAATTTTTCGGTCTTCTTGGAATTGATATGGTTGACGAACTTTCTGCTGAAAGCACAAACTCACTTCTTGACCTTGTTAGAGGAACAGCAAGTGAAGAAATTGTAAACAACTTCCTTATAAGAATGCAATCTCGTGCGATTTATAGTGACAAGTTATACAGTGACAAAAAAGCACAACAAGAAACCACACCTTACATGGCTCCACCGGTTTCGCACTATGCTTTGCAATCACCACACTATAGCCACTTCACAGCAGGAATCA
>JAFQBZ010000030.1 GCA_017399515.1 Clostridia bacterium
ATATTATGTTCTTGATGAGCCAACAATGTCTGACAAAGAGTGGGACAAACTTTATTACAGACTTCTTGACATTGAAAAGGAAACCGGCATTGTTTTAGATGGCTCTCCATCACAAAAAGTTGGTGGTGAACCTCTTTCAAAATTCAAAAAAGTTACTCATGACTTTAAACTTTATAGTCTTTCAAAAGCACAGACAATTGGCGAAATTGAAGAGTGGAACACCAGAAATCAAAATATATCAAGATTTGAAGAAGAGTTTTCAGTTGAATATAAATTTGATGGTCTTTCACTTGCAATCACATATAATAACGGAAAACTTGTGCGCGCAGCAACTCGCGGCAACGGCGAAATTGGTGAAGATGTTACTGCGCAAGTTAAAACCATTAGAACCGTTCCTCTTGAAATTGATTATAAGGGACTTGTTGTTGTTCAAGGTGAAGGCATTATTAAACTTTCAGAACTTGAAAAATATAACAGCACCACCGAAGAAAAACTTAAAAATGCAAGAAATGCTGTTGCTGGTGCAATTCGTAATCTTGACCCAAAAGTTACAGCAAAACGCAACCTTGACTTTTTTGCTTATAACATCAACTATGCACCAGAATTAAAACTTAACTCACAAGTTGAGATTTATGAATTTTTGAAAAAGCAAGGTTTTATGACCAGCAATTTCTTTAAACTTACAAAAGACATTGATGAACTTAAACAGTTTATTGATGAAGTTGACAAAAACAGAAATAAATTAGACTTTTTAATTGATGGACTTGTTATCAAAATCAACAAAAATTCTATTCGTGAAAAACTTGGTTTTACTGAAAAAACTCCTAGATGGGCAGTGGCTTATAAATTTGAAGCAGAAGAAACTTCAACCATTTTAAATGATATCACTTGGCAAGTGGGAAGAACAGGAAAGTTAACACCTGTTGCTGAACTTGAACCAACTGAACTTTGTGGTGTTACAATAAGGCGTGCAACACTTAACAACTACAACGATATACTTCGTAAAAAAGTTAAACTTAACGACAGAGTATTTATTAGAAGAAGCAACGATGTTATTCCTGAGATTTTATCAGTTGCTGAAACTTTTGAAAACTCAAAAATTATTGAAAAACCAACAAATTGCCCATGTTGTGGCAGCACTCTTATTGACACTGAAACTGAACTATACTGCCCAAATCATTCGGGTTGCAGGCAGCAAATTGTTTTAAAACTTGTTCAATTTTCAAGCCGAAATGCAATGAATATTGATGGGCTTTCAATCAAAACAATTGAGCAACTTTATGATAAGTTTAATGTTTCAACATTTAGTGATTTATATAGGCTAAACGCAGAAAAACTTGCTGAACTTGAAGGTTTTAAAGATAAGAAAATCACAAACACACTTGCTAGCATTGAAAAGAGCAAAAATGTTAAACTTGCAAACTTTATCTTTGCACTTGGCATTGGAAATATTGGCATTAAAACAGCAAAGCAACTTGCAAATCATTATAAGTCAATTGATAACTTGCAAAAAGCATCAATTGAAGAACTTGATGAACTTGACGATATTGCAGAAATCACAGCAACTGAAATACATAAATTTTTTGCTGATGAATTTAACAAGAAAGAACTTGAAGCACTTGTTTCAAACTTTATCAACATTGAAGCAGGTGAAACAATTACTCAAGAAGGTTATTTTGCTGGCAAAACTGTTGTTTTGACAGGCACTCTTGCATCAATGGGAAGAAGTGATGCAGAAACAATCATTGAATCTCAGGGTGGCAAAACATCATCAAGCGTAACAAGCAAAACAAGCATAGTTATTGCTGGTGAAAATGCTGGTTCAAAACTTGAAAAAGCCAAAACACTTGGCACTCAAATAATGCTTGAAGACGAATTTTTGAAAATTATAAAAAAAAATAGCACCAACAACTAGTGGTGC
>JAFQBZ010000005.1 GCA_017399515.1 Clostridia bacterium
TGGTGCAATGTATGGATATCCTGAACAAGGACACGGTACACAAATTATTGCACCAAGTTATGTTGATGAAAGTGCTGATTTGAAAGCACAACTTCAAGAACTTATTGATTCAAATAAGAAACTTGATTATGAACATGGTCAAAAATTAAGAGAAGCCGAACTTGAAAAAGAAAGAGTGGCTGCTGAATATGAATCTCGAATTAGAGAGATGGAAAAATCATTCAAAGAGAGTTATGAAGACTTTAAGAAGCAGGCATATCTTGATAAACTTGACAGAGATATAAAACTTAAAGAAGCCGAAACCAAATTCAAGAAGAAAACTGAAAAGATTAAGGAAGAAGAAAAAGAAAGTTATAGCAAAGAAAAACTTGGAGTTATGCTTCGCAAAGAACTTAAATCTAACCTTAACATTTCAAATCTTGAAATGGATAAGAAACTCTTGGAAGTTGCATCTAAACTTAATAAAGATAACTATGACAAGTTGTTTGCCGAAAATACTGAAATGGTTAGAAAAATGGAAGAAGAGGCTGCTCGTGCTGCTGCAGAAGAAGAGGCAAGAAAAGCCGCTGAACTTGCAGAAGCGGAAGCCGAGGCTGAGGAAGTTGAAGAAGTTGAAGAAATTGATGAAGAAACTTCTGCAAAAACAACTAAATCAAAAACTTCAACAAGAAAGTCTACAACCAGAAAGAGAAAGCCAACAACAAGAAAAACAACTACTGCAAGAAGAAGTCCTAGACGAAAGATTGACAGTGATATTATTGGTGGAATTGATTTTGATTAGTAGGAGATATAAATGCAATTTTTAAAAAGATTTAGAGATATTTTTTTAGCACTATTACCAATTGTGGTAATAGTGTTTTTTGTGCATTTCTTCTTTTATGAAATTGATACTAAAATTATTATTGCATTTTTAATTTCAGTTGTGCTTATTTGCATTGGTGAAACATTATTCTTATCAGGCGTTGATTCGACGATTATGCCGATGGGGGACCTTATGGTGAACTCGGTTAACAAGGCTTCAATGTTTGCAGTTTTCACAATGTTCACAATTATATTTGGTGTTTGTGCAACCATTGCTGAACCAGATGTTTCAATTTTTTCTGAGCAAGTTATTGCATCAGGAATTAATGTTCCAAAACTTGTTTTAATGATTTTTATCGGGATCGGAGTTGGATTATTTATAACAATTGGCATTCAAAGAATTATTAGAAATATTAACATAAAATATATTTATGTGGTTTTGTTTGCAATTATATTTTTGCTTTCAACACAGATTAAACAAGAATATATTGCTATTGCATTTGATGCTGGCGGAGCAACAACAGGAATTGTTACGGCGCCATTCTTGCTTGCTATATCTTCAGGTGTGACAAGTAAATTTTCAAAAGATAATGATAACAATGAAGTTTTTGGTATGCTTGGCTTAGCCTCGCTTGGACCTATTATTGCTGTGCTTTTATTTTTTATTGCATTTGGTGATAAAGCAGGTGAAATTTATGAAAGTTCAAAATCTGTTAGCATTTTATTTTCTGCTTTAAAACAGTCATCGCTTGCAATAATTCCGCTCACTATTGTTTTCTATTTATATGACTTATTATTTATTAAACTTCCTGCAAGGCGTAAACTTGAACTTTTGGTTGGTCTTGTTATGTCGTTTGGAGGATTATTCTTATTCTTATTTGGAATTGAGTTTGGAATTGAAAAAATGGGAACGGTGATTGGCGAGTTCTTAGCAACTGTTTCAACACCACTAATGATTGTTATTTGTATTATTTTTGGATTTGTTATTACATTTTCAGAACCTTCAGTTATCGTGCTTGCAAAACAGGTTCAAACGGCAACAAAAAGAAATATTCCATCTGTTGTTGTTATGTTTGCAATAGCGATTTCAATGGCTCTTGCAATCTTGATTTCAGCCCTTAAAATTGTTTATTCAATTAATTTCTTTTATATCATTTTAATTGGTTATTTAATTGCACTTGTTTTAATGTTTGTTGTTCCTGAAATGTTTACAAGTTTGGCATTTGACTCTGGTGGTGTGGCGTCTGGTCCAATGACATCAGCATTTATTCTTCCAATAATGATTTCGCTTGCGGCTCAAACATCAAGTCCGCTTGCAGGCTTTGGTTTAATTGGTATTGTTAGTATGTCTCCAATTATTGTGTTGCAACTTTTAGGTTTAGTTTATAAATTTGAACTTAAAAGAAAAGATGTTGTTGATCACAGAAGAAGTGTTTCAATATCTTACACAATGGATTTATATTCAAATATGGAAGCATTAGAAGAAGAGTATAAAAGAAAATATAAGGAGAATAGATGATGAAGAAAAAAAAGAACGATAAAAAATATGTCATTGTTTCTCAAAAATTATATCCTAGTCAAATTAATGAACTTTCAATTTGTTGTTTTGTTGTTAAAAGTCAAAATCTCGATGACATTTTATCATTCATTGTAAACAATGGTGGAAGAGTTGTTTCAGCAGTTTTATGTTCTGGTGTTTCAAGAAATATATTAATAAACTCTATTAGCGGTTATAGTAATGATTCTTATTTTGTTGTTGCTATTTGTCAAAAAGAAATTACTGATATTTTTATGCTCAACATTTGCAGAGAATTTGATTTTAACAAGAAAGGTCGAGGCAAAGCATTTGTTTTAGATGTTTTGGGTTACATGGGTGCAAAAGGTCCATTTGTTGAATAAGGAGAGAGTTATGGTTAAAGATAATTTAAACAATAATTTAGCATTTGAAGAAGACGATATTTTTTCAAGTCAAGAATATAAACTTGTGGTTTCAATTGTTAAAAGAGGTTTTGAAACAGATGTTTTAGAAGCCGCAAAATCTGTTGGAACAACAGGTGGAATTTTGCTTCAAGCAAAAGGTGTTTCTAAACTTAAGAAAAACTTTATGGGCTTTAGCATTAACCCTGAAAACACACTTGTTATGATTCTTGTTAAAGATCATTTGGTTGTGTCAACAATGAAAGCGATTTATTCAGTGACCGATTTTAAATCTGAAGCAAAGGGTATGGTTTTTGCAGTTCCTGTTTCACTTGTTGCTGGTATGGAAAATGATTATGAGAGAATTGAATTAAATTAAAATAAAATATAAAAAGCACATAAATTTATGTGCCTTTTTCTTTTAAAATTATTTGCATTATTTTTTCTGTTCCGTTTTCAAAATTTGCATTTTTTATTGATTTTTTAATAAAATTTGCATTATTTTTTAAATAAATTAATGAATTTTGCAGTTTTTCTAAAGTTAAATCTTCTTGCAAAATGGTTTTTGAAAGGTTTTCTTTTTCTAGAAATTTTGCATTGTCGATTTGGTCGCCTCGAGAAACTGTTTTTGGAAGGGGAATAAACACGGTTAATATTTCATTTGCCAAAAGTTCAATTATTGTGTTTGCACCTGCTCTTGAAATTGCATAGTCTGCACAGCGCATAATTGTCCACATATCATTTGAAAATTCAATTTGTTTGTAACATTCATTTTTAATAGTTTTATTGAAATTATTTTTTCCAACCAAATGAATGATGTAATAATCTTTTGTTAGTTGTTCTAAATTTTTAAAGATAAATTCATTAATTGATTTTGCACCAAGGCTTCCGCCGGTAATTAGCAAAATTGGTTTATTTGTTTTTATGTTTAATTTGTTTTTTGCTTCAGTTTTTGTTAGTTTTGAAATAGCGAGTGGCATTCCTGTGTGAACACATTTTTTTCCATTTTTTTCAGCAGTTGATTTAAAGTTTGTGCAAATTACATTTGCATATTTTTTTGCTAGTTTGTTTGCAAGACCCATTGTGATGTCACTTTCGTGACAGATAACAGGAATTTTTAGTTTATGTGCAGCAATAACAACAGGAAGCCCAACATAACCACCTTTAGAAAAAACAATGCTGGGATTTGATTCTTTTAAAATTTTTATTGCTTCGTTTATTCCTTTTTTTAGTTTGAAGGGAATGGCTAGGTTTTTAAATATTTTTTTGCGTTCAAATTTTACTGTTGTTATTGGTTGGTATTTGTAGTTTGTGTTTTTTGCTATCAGTTCTTTTTCGATTCCTGTTTTTGAACCGATATAGATTATTTTATCAAAATGTTTTGAAAGTTCATTTTTTAAATTCATGTTAAGTGTAACATGACCGGCAGTGCCTCCGCCGGTCAAAACGATTGTTTTATTATTCATAGTAATATTTTATGCTAAATCATTTTTTATAATACAAAAAACACAGAGAAATTTCTCTGTGTTTTACATAAACTTTGTGAGCCACCAAACAAATCTCGCACATCTGTTTATTTTTGAAAGGCGTTTATTTTTTCTAATATATGGCACGCTGCTTTTTATTATTGTTTTTAATTTTCTTTTTATTTCTTTATCTTTAAATTTATCTCTAAAAGTATAATATAAAAGTTCGATTGCAATTAATCCTTGCATTGATTTTGCTGCAATGGTCATTTGTTCGTTATCTTTAACGCTTTCAATAATGCTGTCATAACATTCGATGCATGAAAGTTTTTTTATGTTGAATTTGCTGGTTACAATGCTGTTTGGGTGAACGATATAATGATATAATCTTTTATGTGAAAGGGCAAAGGTGTTGCAATTTTGCATAATTTTAAAGCAAAAATCTAAATCTTCGCCATAGTGAATGTTATGATTAAAAGTGATTCCGTTAATTGATTCGGTTTTGAATAACTTTGCTGGAGTTGTTCCTGCAAAAAGATTGGCTGAAAGCATTTGGCAGATGCACTCTTCACGATTCATAACCATGTCAGGTTTAGCGTTTTTATTTAATTTTTCAAAATCAATTTTTTTGTTTTCTTTATAGCGTTTCATTCTGCAAATTGCAACATCAGCATTGTTGTTTATGATTAAGTTATAAAGTGTTTCAATGTAGGTTGGTTCTGCATAATCATCACTATCAAAGAATGTGAAATATTTCGATTCAATTTTTGAAAGTAAGAAATTTCTTGTTTTTGATATGCTTTTTTCATTTTCTTTTTTATATAAAACAATTTCTTTATGTGTTTTTGCATAGTCTTCTAAGATTTTTAAAGAATTATCTTTTGAGCCATCATCAACGACAATAATTTTTATGTTTTTGTATGTTTGATTTAAAAGGCTGTCTAAACATTTTGCAATATATTTTTCAACATTATAAACCGGTATTAAAATATCAATAGTTTCGTTTTGCATAAAATTTTCCTCTAATTAAATTATATAAGAGGAGATATTAAAAAGCAAGTTTTTATTTGGTTTCAATAAAATTGACAAGGTTTATTTCATAATGATATAATTTAAGCAGGAGATTGTGCAAATGGCAGAAAATGTAAATTTAATTAAATTTGTAAACGAGTATGACAACAGCCCTTCAATTGGTGCTGGTTTTGATGAGAAAAAATTTGATAACATTTTTAAAAAGTTAGATTCTAAAAACAAAGAAGAACAACAAGATGCAGTTGCTCAAATTCCTAACAGAGTTAAAAATTTAGTTAAAATTGTTTCTAAAACTGTTGAAAGATTGAATGCTACACTTGGTTCAAAATTTCCTAATATGCGTCAATTAGATTTGGAAAAATCTATCACTTTTAATGCGTCTGGTGCAACAGGAAAATTTGAAATCATTCAAGCAGGTGATGATCAACACATTTCTTTCAATGTAAAGAAATTGTCAATGTATCCTGCACTTGAAGTTTCTTCAATTATCACAAAATCTGTTATTGATGCACTTGCAAAACAAAATAATAAAGAAAATGATAAAAATTTTTACAAGTCAGTTCTTTTATATAGCCAAGATGATGCGCATCCTAAAACAAAAGATGAAAAAGATATTATTAAAGCAAAAGATATAATTGCTGGTTATTTAAGAAACTTTCTTCCTGCTGTTTATGCTGATGAATTTGATAGATTTGTTGCTATATCTGATTATGTTGCAAAACAAATCATTGAAGATCTTGGCGAAAAAGATATTGAAAAAATACTCAGCCCATTCTTTGATCTTGATACATTAGATATTCAAGGCAAGTCAATTGAAAAAGTTGATGCGTTTTTGGGAAATACTCACAAAGCAAGAATTAACCATTTGGGTAAAAGAGCAGAAGAACTTTTGATTAATCCTGAAACTGAAGTTTTGGGTGTAAGTTATCTTGAGCAAGTTCAAGCCCTTATTGGAACAGATACATCTGACCCTAACTATTCAGACCTTGCTAGAAAATTTAATACTCTTGCTAATGGTGAAAGGTGTATTAATGGCCCAGCCGCTAAAGAAATTTGTGAGTTTATTGTTCACGATTTCTTGTCAAAAAGAAATATTGTTGATACTAAGATTACTTATGACAATAAAGGTGCATTAGGCTCATTCTATGAACAAGAACATAGAATTAATATCAACTTAGATAAACTTGAAAAGAAAGGAAGTTTTACTGAACTTGCAATGACTTTAACACATGAACTTACTCATGCTGTTGATGCGGTTAAAACAAATGGGCTTCAAAATGATATTTCTGAAAAATTTGTGCATACAACTCAAAATGAAGATGTGAATGCGTTTATGAAAAACTTACTAAGATTAAGTTATAAGGTTAATCCTAATGAAAAGAGTGCTCGTCTTGGTGAACTTTATGGTCTTATGATTATGACAAAGGTTGGTTCGAATAATGCAAGTGTGAAAGGTGAAATTGCTCAAAGTATTGAATCGTTTAAGAGATATCAAAGAACCACTATTGAAATCATTCAACAACTACCACAAAAACTTGATAAAATTCATGCAGATTTAAAAGCATTTTTGTCAAGTGGTGCAATTATTGAAAATAGTCCATTATATAAAGAAATTATGGAAAGAATTGAATATATTTCAGATGTTGGCTTAAATGTTTCTGTTGAACAAGAATTAGAGTCAATTGAGATGGCTGATTTAATGCTTAAAGGTGAAGAAGGTTTGCTGGAAATCAAAAGACGCCAAGAAGCGAAACAAGAAAAAATCACAAAGGAAGAAAATCAAAGAAGACTAGACGAAGAAGAAAGACGAAGAAAAGAAATGGAAGAAATGGAAGAGTCAAGACAGTTATGATAGTTGTAATTTATATTACAAATGGCTTTTCTGTTTTATATAAAAGCCACCAAGAGTATTTGGTGGTTTTTTAAAGCAAGGGAGGTTTTGTGGTTCAAAATGAATTAAAAGAAATTTTGTGTGAAAACTTGAAGAGATATTTAACAAATAGCAAGAATAATTATGATATTTCACAGGTAATTGAAACAATTGTTTTTATGGTTGAAAATTACTTTGACCCTGACTATAAAAAGTTTATAGACACGCTAGAGTTTTTTATAATTAATAAAAACGAAAATCAAGATGTTAAATATTCAGATTATTTAAACAGAATTGATATTTCTAAATCAAGTGGTTTTAGTGTTAAAGGCTTTTTGTCAAAAGGGAGTCCAATGTTGTTTTTCTATCTTGGTGATGATGATAACCCATGCATTAAGGTAAAAACAAGTTTTGATGGAAAACAAGATGTTTATAACATTGAGATATCTAATAATCCTCAGGTTTTAGCAAAATATAAAAAAGGTGAAACAGAATTTAACAACGCTTATGTTGTTGATTATGAATTTGTTTATGGTTTAAAACTTTTTGAAAAATCAAAAAGTATTTTTGCAGAAACTAAATCACAAGAAGACATAAAAAGTTTGAATGTGACAGAATTTAACGAAATTTCAAATGAGCATAAAAACTTTTTGGTGCTTTTAAGTAATGCTATTGATTCAAAATGTTTAAATGCTTCAAATATTTCAAATTTTGGTCTTAACATCTTATTAAATTCATTCTATGATGAAATAAAAAATTTATGTTTAGATGAATATAATTTTTCACTTGAAAATATAGTATATTTAATAAATGCAACACTATATGAAAATTGTGATGATTTAACAAAACCAGAGTCGATTTTTTTAGATTTTATTGATGATGTTTCTTATGAAACAGAAGGTGCTTATCAAAGCAAAAAGGTTAAATTAAAGATTCCTGTGCAAGAAAGAGTTATCGAATATGATGTTATAAAATCTGAAAAATATTTATCAATTGATGTTGTTGAACAGGCGAGAAAAAAGTGTGGCGTTATGATTATATCAACCGGTGATGGCTTTTCAGTTTGTGTATCTAATCGAAAGAATAAAAATAATATTAAAAAACCTTCTTTCGTTTTAAACTTTTCTGAAAATCAAATAAGACTCATATCTATTGATGAGAAAAAAGCAAGTGGTGAAAATCAATCTTTTGAAGCGGTTGTTTCGTTTGAAAATGGTTTTATTAAATTGAACTTTTCATCAGCAGATATTCAAAAGATAAAAAACCACAAAGAACTATTAATTTCAGCGTATGGGGCATAATTATAAATAAAGGTAAAGCGTTGGCTTTACTTTTTTTATGTTATTTTGAATAAAAACGCCAAAAAAACCGATAAAATCAATGTTTTTAGAAGTTTTTGTTTGCAAATAAATAATTTTGTTTGTTATAATTGGCGTAGTAAAATCAGGAGGCTTATAATGTCTGAAACTAAGAAAATTGCGTCAAAAGATACAAAATCAACTAAAGAAGTTAAAAAGACAAAATCTTATGACGCTAAAGACATACAAATTTTAGAGGGCCTTGACGCTGTTCGTTTGCGTCCGGGTATGTATATTGGAACAACAGGTCCTAAAGGACTTCACCATTTAGTTTGGGAAATTGTTGATAATGCAATAGATGAA
>JAFQBZ010000031.1 GCA_017399515.1 Clostridia bacterium
CAATTTAATTTACTTGACATTGTTTCAAGACATCATCATTATTACGCTTATGCAACTTATGATTATACAAATTATAATGTTGATTTCTGGGAACAAAATGACTATAAAATCAATTATGATAAATATATAAATGATTATAGTGCAAAATATAACGGAAGCAATCTTTATGTGTTTGCTCAAAATGAAAAGAACTCGTTTGAAAAGACTACATACACACTTCCAAATGTTTCAAAAACCGTTCCTATTGGTTATGAATTTAAGGTTGGAACAACATTTGTCGGTTATTGGGATGCATATTATTATGACTTTGACGCAAGCAACAACTATGTTTTGAAATATTGGGGTTCAATTTCAAACTTTGATAATGCTGCTTGGAATAAGACATATGACTTTGTTGTTTATGCACATTATTCACCAATTAATGTTGAAGTTCATTATTATTTGCCAACATCAAACTTAGTTGCTAAGGTTAACAAACCTGCAAGTAGTGGTTATTACAAAGAAGCAACAGTAACTTATGCATTTAACCAAGTAATTACTGTTCCTACTTATGAGTTGTTGGGTTACACATTTAAAGGTTGGTTAGTTTCAACATCAACAGTTTCATCACAACTCACAGACATTTCACCATCACTTACTGCTGCAAACAGATTAACAAGTGAACTTAAGTTCCCATATGACACAACTGTTATTGGAACTTTGGGTGATTATTCAAACGGACAACTTAACCAAGACTGGATTGCTGGAAACAGTTTCTACTTTAGATCTAAACCAACAGGAAACACTGTTTATGTTGATCTTTATGCTTACGCATTCTATGAGGCTAATACTTATAACATTCATTATTATGTTGCTGATACTAATGACAAACCTGTTATTGGTGTTCACAACAGTTATAATATTAAACTTCAAAAGGCTGATGATAACAGACTTATTGATACAGTAGTATTTAACACTAATTATAAAGTTCCTGAAATTACTGCTCCAATTGGTTACACATTTGTTGGTTGGTCAGTAGACTTTGGAACTAATGCTGTTACTGATAAATACTTAAATTCTTATCAACAAAATAATCCTTATCAAACTAAAAATGGAACAACCGATGATGGACAAGGTGCTACACTTAAGCAAACTTGGGCAAAGGGCACAACATTTGTTTGGAGAAATAGAGCAGATGTTTCAGTTTATGCTGTTTATGCTGCAAATGATTATTCTGTTGAATATTATGTTCCTCAAACAAACAAAGTTGATAATGCAAATCATTTGAGCACATATATCAAATTTGATACAAAAACAGGCACATTCAATGCTGCATTCACACCAATGAATGTTACACTTGTTGGTTATACATTTAGAGGTTGGTATATTAAAGTTGGAAGTGCTGAAGCCTCAACATATGTTATTACAGATAAAACTGCTGCTGCATATTGTTCAAGTTATCAAGAAGGTTATTATGTAACACTTCCTACAGGAAGAATTGATACAGATTCTGCACATAGTTCATTATATTTACAAGATTGGTCTAAAGATGCTTCATTCAACTTTAGATATACAACAAAAGTTTATGCTTATGCATATTACACAGTTAATGAAAGAGATGAGAAGTATCAAATTGATTACTTTGTTCCAAAGAACAACTTGGTTGGAAGTGCTAATGATATTTCGAAATATGAATCAACAGCAGATGCATCAGTTCAACTTAACTTCAATGTGTGGTTTACACCTGTAACACCATCATCAAGCAACAATGTTTATTTGCTTGGCTATACATTGTATC
>JAFQBZ010000006.1 GCA_017399515.1 Clostridia bacterium
ACAAACAACAATTCTTTCTGGAAGCGGTGGTGCTGTTTATAGCCCATATTACACAGAATTTAAAGTTGGTGATTTTGTTGATGGCAATGGCAGAAAGATTATTTCTAATGGAAACTTTAATGTTGGCGATATCGTTTATGATGTTAAGAAAGCATTTGAATTTGGAACCGGTGAAGATTCATTTGTATTATATCTCTGCTCATTTGGTGGTGAAAATGCAAATGCTCACACAGGAAACTCTCCAGAATCAGCATATTGCTATGTGCTCTTTAGCACATCAAAAGTTGGAAACAGTGCAAAAGTTGTTAAAGCAACATTTGCAGACATTGGAAACCAAGATGCATTTGGTGGTGTAACAAATTCTATTATCACTTCTAAACAACTTACAGACTCTGCGGATGTTTATGAAACAGGTAATGCTTTTGGTTCAATCACAGCAACAATTCCTAATGTTCTTCCAACAGCAACAAATATTATCAGTGTCATTCCTGCAAATGGTTATGTTGTTGATTACATCACATTAACCTATGAAGGACATCAAGTTAAGATTTGGATCAATGACATCACTGATGCTAATCAAGGCATTTCAAATGGTGTTGAAACAATTGTTCAAAAGATTTCAGACGCAACACTTGATGGAAACAATCTCATGACAGTTGAGGCAGAACATTTATACACTTACATTTATAGATTCACAGATAACACAGCAGCAAGTGATACATATATGTTTAACAATTATCAATATGTGTTAATCGTATATGATGAAGATACAGGATTCATAACAATCACTGTTTCAGGTATTTATCATAACTTGAACATTGATTCATTCTTCAAATCACACACTGTATTTAGACTTGAATTTGATAAAGTAACAAATATTTCTTCTGTTCTTACAATCGATGAAGTTGCAAAAGAGAACTTTATCTTTGCGATTGATAACGATGTTCTTACAAACGCTACAATCCTTAAAGGTGTTATTCCTGCAACAATCGGTGTTAACTATCGTGGTCAAGCATCAAAAATGTATTACATTGAGTTTGTAACTTACGGTAAAGCAAGCATTTATGGTGATGGATTTAACATTAATCTTCTTGGAAGCACATACTCATATAGACTTAAAAACTCTTATATTTATAATAAGACCGGTGAAGTTGATCTTACAGATATTTCAAGATCAACAACAAACTACACAACTGTATTCATTAAACCTTATTTTCCAACAACTAGACTTGAAGATGATGATACAAATGAAAACACTCGTGCATTCACTAAGTTTAGAGTTCAACCTCTTTCAAACGAAGTTGTAATTAAATCTTACCTTAATGTTACCGATGAAAACGGAAAAATTTACGGTTCTCGTCTTGACCCATATGCTTACGGCACATGGTTCAACAAATCAACAAAAGGTATTAACAATGTATTAACAAAAATCAACACTCACTATAATCCAAACTTTGAAGATCCATTTGAAGTTGCTACAACTCCTTATATTGGAAAGAGTAGTTACACATATTATGGACGCAAACTTGTATTCGATTATACTGATATTGATGGTTACACACTTTCTGCTATTAGACTTTACGGTAAAGATAACTTTATCGGTACTGCTGATAACGACAATCATGCAATTAACTTAATTGGTATTTTAACACCAGATGGTGGAATTACATTTAAGTATATCTCTACAAGTGCAACAACTTACCACACTGCAACAAATCCAACTCCAACAAAATATCATTTCAATGAAGATTTAGTTGGAACTTACACTTATGACAGTGCAACAGGTAAGTATGACTTCACATTTGAAGGCGATATCATTGCTTATCTTACTGATGGATTTATCTTTGAACTTTATTCAACTCCTGATATCTTCGAAGTTGAATATCATTCAAACAAGCATGAATCTTCAAGCCCAATCATCTTCAACACAATCAATAGATTTATTGATGATCCATATTCAATTGTTGGTGGCTATAGTTTGGCTTCTGACCCATATGTTGATAAGATGGTTAAACAAAAATTTGTTTATAACCAAACTTCACAGTATTCAAGAACAACTGTTGGTTTGAATAATGGTTACGATGATATTACACAGGCTTATAAAGATTTAGCAAATGGCAACTATGATTATGATGAAGTTCAAATTTATGCAACTTCAAGAGAAGTTCATATTCCATATAAACTTTTAACTCAAATGACCAACTATATTAGAGTTGATGACATTGGCGCTGGAACAGCATACGATGAATTCACTTATACTAATAGATTGAACTTCTATCCATATAATATGGTGGGTTACACATTCTTAGGTTGGACAAGTGATCCAAGTGAGTCAACAAACTGGACAAACGAAGACACTGACAACTATGCACTCTTCAGCAACATTGCTTCATTTGTTGCAAATGTTGAAGACCATAGAACAACTGCGTTAGAAGATATTGAATATGAATATAACTTCTACGAAATTCTTAAATCTCAAATTCTTGCTGGAACTGTTAAACTTTATGCAAGATGGGAAGCAGAAGTTTATACAATTGAACTTAACTTAAACAAACCAGGTTTAACACCTACAAGACTTTATAGAGAATCATCTAATCGTTATGATAGAGAAAGTCAAGTTTATACAATTTCAGTTGTGTTTGACACAAACAATTGGATTAACCTTGATTTAACTATGGTTCAAGCATATGGTTACATTTGGGACGGTTGGTTCTATACACTTACAGGAAATACTTCAAGAGTTATTACTGGTGTAGACAGAGTGGTTTCTCTCAACACTCCATCACATCCATTATTTAACTATAATTATTTCGTAACACTTAGAACTGCTGGTGCTATTCCAGATGATTGCTATAAGATTATTGACACAGGCAACACAGATTATCAACTTGACAGACACTTCCAAGATGAAGCAGTCAGGGGAGTTGAAAACTTTGTTCTTAACGAAGATGAAGATCATATTGTTCAACTTTATGCTCATTGGACAGCACAAACATATAGAATTTACTTCTATTATGGAATTGCTACATATGACACAGAAGCACAAGTTAACTCAATTTCAAATTCTAACTTCTTTAACTATCGCAACTATAATGTTATTACAGCCGCAGATGGAACAAAAGTTAACTATATTGAAGTTAAGTATGATGAATATTATCAAACACTTAGCAGAATTGAAGATATCATTTATGATACTTACACTGTAGATGATCCTCAAGGCGACTTGAAGATTCCTCTTCACTATAACTTCCATTCATGGTATAGATGGTATAATAACTATGACATTGGCTCTAACAGTCAAAGTGCTGAAAATGTTAACAAATGGCTTTCAGTTTCTAACACTTCAGTTTATGGAACAGGAACATACTCAGATAGCAATATCGGTAAGTGGTATGACCCAACAGTTCCAAACGATGCACTCTATATGTCTAGAGATAGAAACTATGAAGTTGGTTCACATTATTACAACTTTGATTATGCTAACGGCATGGTTACAACTCCATATATTAACTATGACGGAACAATTGAATCTACACTTGCAACTGACTTATATTCAAGCAATAAACTTATAAATCCTAACACTAACATTTATAAGAACTATGCTGGTGATGAATATATCTTTGC
>JAFQBZ010000032.1 GCA_017399515.1 Clostridia bacterium
CAGGTGTAACAATATCTTGTCCATAAGGTGCAACAATTTGTTCTCCTGCAGCAGGAATAGTTTCAATTTCACCAACTGCATCCAAATCTTCACTTTGTGATTTTGTTGTTTCTGCTTCTGTCAATAATTCATTCTCATCACCTTGTTCAGGCACATCAAAATCATCAAGCGAATCATTTTCATCAACAGCAACATCTTGAGATTCTTCATCTTCTTGAATAGCAGAATCTTCTTGGGCAGCAGCATCTTCTTCAGTTAACAATTCATCTAAGCCGCCAACTTCTTCTGTTTCTCCGGTTTGCAATGTTTCTTCTGGTTCAATGCTGTCACTATCACCAACAACACCAAATGTTGGTTCATCATCAACTTCTGCAGTTGCAGCAGCAGATGACTCTTGTTCAACATCTTCAAATGCAGCAAGAAGACCTGAACCTGTACGCTTTTTAACAGCACCTTCATTTTTGTTAACTTCAAAGAATGTTTTGTGTTTAACTTTTGGAGTGTCTTTATTAGCATCTGTTTCAGCAGATTCTTCGGTTGATGTGATTGATGATGTTGATGTTTCATCAGATTCATCAGTTAATTTATCAATATTAAATCCACCAGAAATCTCTGAAAGTTCATTAGAGTCAATAAGTTTTTGAGTTGATTTTTCTTTAATATTGGCTGCTTCTCTTTCAATCTTATCAAGTCTTGCTCTAAACTTATCAAGTTCTTCTTGTTCAAACTTAAACTCATCACCTGATGTGTTATCATCAAATGCAAATTTTTCAATATTAATGTTAGAACCAAATCCAAAGTTTTCATCTTGTGATGAATCGGGAACAACTGATTGAGTATCTGTTCCAAGTGGTTCCAAAATATCATCATTTTCTTCAAATGAATCTTTTGTTAATGTTTGCTCTTCAAGTTTGTGCATATAACTATCAAGAGAGAATCGTTTATATAATGGGTCGCTTGTTGAAAGTTGATTAATAGGCTTTTGCAAATCACTCTTAGCCTGATCAAGTTCATTAAATGTTCCACTTGACTTATCATTCATAAAGTCAGCCATTGAAAACTTAATTTCACTGTTTGCTCTGTCATCAAGAGATTTTTCAGTTTTTCTATAGTTTTTATTCTTCCAAGAAGAAAAGTCTTTCATATCAACAGAAACAGCCTGTTGCTTTCTTGGACCAAAGAACTTACCGAATGGTGATGGCTCATATTTTTTACTCATATTTTTTCTAGCAGAAGTAACTTCAGCAGTCTTATCTTCACGAGATTGCAAACTGCTGTCTGTAGACAAAATATTTATAACAATTGGTTCATTATCTGTTGTTTTTAGAGCCTTTTTAAAAAGCGAATAATCAGATTCGTCAAAGAAAAAATTATTCATAATACACCCTTATATAAAATACTAATATTAGTATACAATAAAAGCAAAAATTTTACAAAACAAAATCGCCTATAAATGTAAATAAAATAAAAAAAATCGTTATTTTATACATAACGATTTCATTTGAGGAAAATAATCAAAAGAGATATCAATCTAAAATATTTGTCAAATATTCTTTTTTTATATCGTTAAAATTTAATCGATTATCTTCGGCAATTTTAACTAAATTTTTTACTAAATAATTTGTTGAAATTTTGTTTTCTTTAAAGAAATAAAATGCAAGCGACCCAGGAATTGCATTAACTTCACAAACAAAGATTTTTCCTGTTTTTTCATCATATAAAAAATCTATTCTAACAACACCAGAAAGTCCAATTTTACTAAAAATTTTACCGGCAATTGTTTTAATTTTAGCCACTAAATCTTCTCTTAAATTTAAGTTTTTATTCTTTAAACTTGTTGCCATTGAACCATTTTTTGCAGTTCCCTTCACACCTTTTGTTTTGTTTGAATTTAGATACTTATCTGCAAAACTTAAAACTTCATTAGCCTTTAATGGTTCATCAATATTTGAAACAATAAAATCATCTTTAGTTCCCAAAACTGCAACATTAAATTCTCTCGCATTAGCAATAAACTTTTCAATCAAAACTTCATAATCAAACTCAAATGCTAATTTTAATTTTTCATCAAACTCATCTCTAGTTTTTGCAACAAATAACCCTATAGAACTTCCCCCAGAATTAGACTTAATAATTATAGGAAATTTTAAAAATCGAATTTTATATTTTAATTCTTGAGTTTTATTTTCAAATTCATTTTTTGAAATTTTAAAACCAGAAACAACCGGAACTTTTAACCCTTTCATAACTTGTTTAAAAATATATTTATTCATACAAACTGACAGTGCATTAACACTTCCAGCACTTGTTCCAAACCCAAACATATTAAAAAATGAAACAAGAATTCCATTCTCACCAACTTCTCCATGACAAGCAAAAATAACACTGTCAGCAAATAAATATTCTTTCAGTCCAAATCTTGATTTTATAAATAGTCTATTATTTTCACCACTAACAAATGCAACCTTTTTAAATTTATTTTTGTTATTTTTAAAATTCAAAATTGAAAAATCTTTTATATTAAATCTGCTTTCAGTGTAAATATAAAATTCATTATTTCTTGTTAAATATAACGGAATTAATTTAACATTTTCAAGTTTAGTTTTATTAAAAATTTGCGATGCGGTCACAACAGAAATATCATGTTCATAAGACTTCCCACCAAAAACAAGTAAAACATTTTTCATAAAACACCTCCACAATATTTTATGAAAAACAAATACATTCTGTTAATCTGGCAATAAAAAAACACCAATTTATTGGTGTTTTAATTTATAAATAAATTTATGAATAGTTGTCTGGCAAATCATTTTCAAACAAAACCACATCACCATCTGAAACAACTTTTGCAAGCAAATCAACTGCCTGATTAAGCGAAACCGCTTGCATAATCTTTGACTCATCAAAACCTGCAAAAACAAGACCTGATGAAATGGCGTCATAATTAATCGCACTGTCAATAATAACATAATCACAAACAGCAGCCATATCTCTTCCAAATTCAAAGTTTGAATTAAATTGTTCTTTTCCAAGTTCAATAAGACCCGGTGTTATAACTATTTTTTTGCCATCAAATTTAGAGAGTAATTCTAAACTTGCTTTACTTCCCTCAACCGATGAGTTATATGCATTATCAATGATTGTGTAAGGTGCATTTGAATTAACAATTTCAAGTCTGTGTGATGTTGCAGAAAGTTTTGAAATTCCTTTTGAAATTTCTTTTAAAGTCAAGCCAAGTTCATAAGCAACAGTTGCCGCAAGCAAAATATTAGAAACATTATGTTTTCCTAAAAGTACGGTTTTACACTTAACCTTTTCATCACCAAGTGCAAGTTCAAAAGATGAACCCTCTTTGCCAACTTTTAAATTTACAACTTGAATCTTTCCTGCATCTTTTTCTAATGAAACAACATGTGAATTTTTATATTCAGTTGAAACCTCTTCTGCAAGAACTCCGTCAGTATTAATAAATAATTTACCGTTATGATTTGACACAAATTCAGCAATTTCAGATTTTGTCTTTTTGATATTTTCAACAGAACCAAATGTCAATAAGTGTTGATTTCCAATACCTGTAATAATTCCAATTTCAGGAGAAACCATTTCACAAAGTTCATGAATGTCATTTTTTTGTTTTGCACCCATTTCTGCTAAAAAGATTTCATCTTCACTATCAAGTTTAGAAAGAATTGTTTTTGAAAGCCCAAGTGGAGTGTTATAACTTGATGGCGTTGCACAAACTCTAAATTTTTCAGATAAAATAATATACAAAATATTTTTCACTGAAGTTTTAGCATAAGAACCTGTAATTCCAACAACCTTCAAATTAGAAAACTCTGCGAGTTTCTTTTTTGCTTTTTTCAAATAAGAATTTGAAATTATTTTTTCAATAGGATAATTAATAAAGTATGCTAAAAATACGAACAATGGAAGAATCAAAGGAATAATTCCAATAATAGCATATGAGAAATAAGGAACATATAAATAACCAACAAAACTAATAAAGAATGAAGCAACTAAAACCAAAATCGTGTAAACAACTAAAAGTCGTGCCATTCGTTTTGTATATTTAAGTGGAGTCTTTTGTTTTGCAGTAAAAAGATTTGTGATAAATAATGATGAAAACAAGAAATAAAACAAAATGCCAACATATTCTAAAATTCTAACAACAAAAAATTCTTCAAGCAAAACATTAGTCATAAGCATTGCAGCGGTAGACAAAAATGTAAGCATGAAAAGTCTTGAAAGATAAGAAAATTTTGTTTCTTTAAACCAACTGCAATACCCTTTAAGTTTATAACCCGAAAGTTGAAGCATTTGCAAAAGTTTATAACCAACAAAAATCATTAAAACAGATGAAACCACTGAAATTATTGAAAGCATTGCAATATCAATTCTGCTTTCAAAACCAAGTGGTAAAGCCATAAAATTATTAACCATAACTACCTCAATAATAATTGTATTAACTTTTTATAAAAGTGTCAAGAATAATTAAAAACTCATCTTTTCTTTCTAAGAAAGAATAATGACCAACACCTTTAAAAATATAAATCCTTGAACCCATAATAAGTTTATTAAGTTTTTTTGCCATATAAAGTTTTGTGTCTTTATCTTTGCTACCCCAAATTAAAATTGTTTTTACTTTAATTTGCTTTGCATCACTAGAAAGGTCTTCATTGACAACTCTTTTAAATACCTCTTTCATTTTTAAAGAAAGACAAATATAATCCCTAGAACCTTGATTTTGAAGTATTTTTTCACAAAATTTAAAACATTTTGCGATTTTTTTTAAAAATTTATACTTGTAAATTTTGTAAAAATAAATCAAATTTCTTCTTGGTTTAATTCCAGCAGAATCAATCAAACATAACTTTAAATCATCAAATTCAGTTTGAAATTCTTTAGCAAATTTAATTGCAACTCTTCCACCAAAAGAATGAGCAACTATAACAAGTTTTTCAATTTGAAAATTATCTAAAAGTTGTTTTATTGCTAGAGCATAATCATAAACTGACCAAATTACATCAGGTTCTTTTGACTTACCAAAACCAGGAAAATCAACATAAATCAAACTAAAGTCTTCAAAATAATCTTTCATCCATAAAAAAGAATTTTTGTCAGCACCCCAACCATGTAAAAATAATATAAAGTTTTTTGAATTACCAAATTTTAAATAGTTCACAAAAATATAAAATTAAAATTATAAATCAACTTTCATTAATATGGCATCATTATCACCATAATAATTTTTTCTTACTGAATATTCAACAAAACCATATTTCTTATATAAAGATATTGCTTTACTATTTATACTATTCACTTCAAGAAAAATAGTTTCAACTTTACAATCTTTGGCAAGTTTAAAAAAATAATCCATAAGAATTTTTGAATAACCTAATCCTCGATATTGTTCATCTATAACAATATCATAAAGTTCTGCCTCTGGTGAAATTATTGAACATTCAAAAAAACCAATCACATCATTTTCTTTAAATAAAATATAATAAGAAAGTGTTTCACTTTCTATTGTTTTTTCAATAGATTTTTTATCACACTTTCCTATATACTTTTCTTCCATTTCAAAAATTTTATCAACTTCTAAATTTGTCAATTTTTTAACAATTAAATTATCCATTATTTTCACCTGAAAGTCTTTTATTTCTTTCAATTTCTGCTTGTGAAGCCCTTAAATAAATCGGTTCAATCATATTCAAATTTATTGAATCATTATTTTTAATTTTGTTCAAAAAATGCAAAATAATGTCATTTTGAGCAATATTTGAAATAATTTCACTGTTTTTTAAAAGATTTTGCACCTTTTCGTTTTCGACATAAATTTTATAATTATCCATTTTTAACTTATCAACAAGCAATCCAACATCAATGCACTCATCAAATGTATTTTCACCATCAACAGTTCTTGCATAAACAAATTTAGAAAATCCATCTAAAACATACACTGACTTTTCTTGCGAATCATTTTGAAAAATATCAAAATTTGTAAGTACAAAAACTTTAGCATTTGATTCAACTGCAAGTCCTTTAATAATAGAAATTGCAACTCTAATTCCTGTGAAACTTCCAGGACCAATACAAACACAAAGATTTTCAATTTGGTTAATTTTTAAACTTGCTTGAGTTAATAATTCATCAACAACATAAAGCAATTCATCAGTATGCTTCTTTTGATTCTTATCAATTTTCGAATAAATTTCTTCACCCTTTAAAACATAAACACTCATTCCAGATGAGCAATCAATAATTAATGTATTCATTATTTACCTATCAATTTTTATAATTCTTTTTTCATCGTCGACTTTTTCAATATAAACCTTTATGGCGTTACTTGGAAAAATATCTTCCGCTCTTGATGGCCATTCAATAAGAGAAATTCCATCTGAATAAAAATATTCTTCTGCACCAATTGCATCAAGTTCACTTACATTTTTAATTCTATATAAATCAAAATGGTATACAGGTGGTGTGGTATCATAAACATTAACCAATACAAAAGTTGGTGACACTGCAGTAATTTTTCCATTAGATAAAGCACTTACTATACC
>JAFQBZ010000007.1 GCA_017399515.1 Clostridia bacterium
GGTTCAGCAAAAATTATTAACGAAAGCGATTATTTAACAACAGACGAAGCAATGAAAAAACTCACCGAAATGCTTCCTCTTGATAAAAATGAACTTGTTGAAGATTTAGAAAATATTGAATTATATGTTAAAGATAATAAAGATTTATACATCCAATATTATGAAGACACTGTGTTAATCACAGATAAAATTGAAAATGTAAATGAATATCTTCTCTTTGACACTGTTAAAATTGAAGTTGTTAATGAATATTATGATTTAACACTTGGCTTAAATGTTTTAACAGCACAAATTGAAATTGATGAAAATGTATATTTTAGATGTAATTTCGTAGCATAAGCAAACAAAAAAAAGAAGTTAATTTTAAATTAACTTCTTTTTTTATTTATAAAATTTCAAGTTTTTTGTGGAATGTCTTTTCAAAATCTCTACCGATTTCCATTCCCCTTTGAATTTCAAATGCAGCATCTGCAGTTGTTACAGTTTTCATAATAACTGAATCACCCAAAATATCACAGTTGATATCAATAATTAAGTTATTCTTTGTTCTATCAAAGCATTCAGCAAGTCTTAAAATAATACCCAACTTCTTAGTTGCTTCAACATCTTCAACAGTTAAAATTCCTGTATACTTTGCCCAATCACTCATTTTAAGTTCACCACCTGCGTGAAGCGAAGCAACAAAACTTGCTAAAATGAGTTCTCTGTGAGTCAAACCATAAATTTCACTGTTAAGCACAACTTCAAAAGAATGTTGAGCGTGGTTTTTATAACTAATTCTCTTACCCACATCATGCATATATGACGCAACTCTTAAAACCTTCACATAACCTCTTGGAAGTTTATGAAGAACTCGAAGTTGTTTGAATAAAAGCATTGATAAATTATAAACTTGTTCATTATGTTTTGTTGAATCAGATTCATACTCAGCAGTTTGAGCCATAACTGAGAAACCAACAATATCAGAATTTGGTTTTTCAAGTGTTGATGGTGTAACTTCATTGAAAAGCAAACCTTCAACAACTGATCTTGTTGTGATTGTTATTGTTTCTCTTTGAACTTCTTCAGCAATTGTCTTAATGATTTCAACAGCATAAGCAAAGATGTCTGCTCTTGGCTCATTCAAGTGTTTAATTCTCATATTTTCATTAAGTTCAAGTGCTTTAAGTTGAGATGAAATATGGTCAATATCGGCAGTCTTTAAAAGATATCCATCATCTTTATCAAGTGGATATTTTGTATAAATTCTATCCATTCTTGACAAGTCTTCAAAATAAATGCCGTTTCCAACAAATGTATATTCAGGCTCGATTGTGTTAATCCATTCAAAATCTGAAAGTTGTGATTTAATGTATTTTCTAACCTTTTCAAAAGCCTCAGCCTTATCCAACTTTCCAATTGGATACATATCAACCAAAGTCTTTGGACCAACAGGAATATATGCCTGATTTAAAATATTTCTTCTGTTATAGTGAATTAAGTGAATGTTATCCGCACCAATGTTAACAATGAAACCTTTAGCGATATCATAACTGTTCATAATGCCTGTGTAAATTGCATTATTTGCTTCTTCTGGAGAAAGCAAAGTAAATCTAAACCCACAAGTAACAAACACTTCATCAAAGAAACTATAAATGTTCATTGGTTTTGTATCTTTAACAAAACTAGCAATAGCAATAGTTTTTGTAACCGCAAACATATCACATATTTTTCTAAAATTCTTAAGTGTGCTAATAATTGACATAATTTGGTTTTTCTTTAAGAAATGGTCGTCGTCCATCTCTAAACCAAATTTAATTGGCTCAACTTCTACATCACAAATAGAAAAATAATTATCTTGAACAACATTCGCAATTACCAATTTTGCAGAATATGTTTCAACCATTACAACAGCAATTTTATCCACAATTCTACTCCTAAAATATTCTATTTTCTATACCGGAATTATAACATATTTAATTTGAAAAGTATATGTTTATAAAGATATTTTAATACAAAACTTTCTTTATATGAAAAACTTATATCTTCACAAATTTTCGGTTTTAATTTGACACAAAATTAAATTCTAGAAATAACATGTTCAGGACAAGCCGCAACACATTTTCCACAACGAATACAAATTTCAGAGTCAATTTTTGGTGTTCCACCAACCATTTTTATTGCCCCAACAGGACACGCAACAACGCAGGCTTCACAATGTGTGCAAGCAACTTTGCAGTTTCTAACAACAACAGAATCTTCTGAAGTGTTGCTGCAAACAACTTCAACAAACTTTTTGCTTGGAATCAAGTCAATAATGTGATTAGGACATGCATGAACACACTCTGCACAACCTACACATTTATCTTTATCAACAACAGCACAGCCTTTTTCTGAAATAGAAATTGCCCCATAAATGCATGATTTAACGCAATCTCCACAGCCTAAGCAGGCATTAGGACAATATTTATCACCACTGTGAAGCAAGTTCATACTTGCACAAGTTTTGTCGCCTACATACTTAAATTTACTGTTACAATCGATTCCACCTTTACATCTAACAAATGCAACTGCATCAAAATGAACTTTTCTTTCTCTTTTCAAAACTTGACGAACTCTCAAATATTTTATACCTAAAAGATAAGGACACACATTTGCAGAAGTCTTTCCCTTTGTTAAATCTTCTGCAAACTGCATACAGTTTGGTCTGCCACATTGTTTGCAGTCAAGGTTTGGCAAAAGTTCATAAACAACTTCAGAAATTTTGTTTAATTTCTTATTTTTTCGCGTAAAAATAACAACTGCGATAATCACAGAAAGCAACACCAAAACTGAAGCAATATAAATAACAATTTCCATCTAAAGTTCTCCTATACAACTAATAAACTTGCATAATAAATTAAAATAGAAAATAAAGCAAACAAGAAAATTCTAACCGAAATATTTCTAAAGTTAATGTTTAAATATCCTCTATTCATTGTTTTAATATAAAAGCCCATAAGCACATTCATAACAAAAACAACAATGCCAACACTTATAAGTGACATAATAAATGGAAGAATTTTAACAGAAAAATCAAGTGTGAATAACACTGAAAGTGTGAACACCACATCAAA
>JAFQBZ010000033.1 GCA_017399515.1 Clostridia bacterium
ACATTCAGTTGAAGCACCATTAATGATAACAGACGGTAATAACAATACATAATCTTCATTTTCTATTAATGGATTTGCTGAACCACTTTTTGTCACAGTGTGATCAATTGAATCATAAACATAAGTCACACCATTAATAATGTAGTTATATAAATGATCATAAGTAGAATCTTTTTGAGGTTCACTGTTATTTGTGTATCTGCCAATTTTGATTTTACTATAAAGGACGGTATATCCTAATCCACCAAATGCTGTTGATCTTTCAATCAATTTTACACATTCTTCATCAGTATAAACATTGTTATCTGAAACATAATATGTATCTGTTCCTCTTGTGAAGTAATAAAGTTTTCTAATCATTTCAGCATTGATTGTGAAGTCAACATTTGAAGAATATGTTGAGCCATCTGCTTTGTTAACAAATTGACCATTAATATATTCTTGTTCTGAGAATTTGCTGTCATATAATTTAGCATTTATTGACATTGATGCAAAATTTCCAGTTTTACCAATTGATTCGTCAATACTTAAAATTGGATATTCATCGTAATATCTAGTGTCAATTTTCTTAACAAGAACTTCACAATTATAGATTCTCTTACCAGAAACAACAAGATAAATCTTTCCATCAATTGCTTTAAATTGAACATCAGTAGTGTTAATTACTGAGCCATTTTTCTTAATGATATGTTCACCAACATAAGTTTTTAATGTTGAATCATATTCTCGTTTGAACTCAACAGTATATTTATCACCACCATCAGTGTATCTGTAAATTAAGTTAAACACTTCCATTGATGTTGGATAACAAATCTTGTTATCTTTATCAACTGTATATTTAACATTTACATATAAGTTGTCATAGTAGAGATAATATGGTTCAGTAAGGGAAGATCCATTAGCACCAGTGTTAGACTTAACCTCCATAAACACTTCACCATTAATGAAATAATAACTTGCATTATTATAGTTAAGGGTTAATGCATGAGTCAAAACTTCAGATGTAATGTTTGTATTAATTGTTTGGAAGAATGCATATTTATCATCAGTTGTATTTTTGTTAAATGGTGTAGCAATTGGTTGAAGATTAACAACACCAGAACCACCAGTTGAAGCAAGGTAATTGTTATTTGTTGCTGCTGGTTCAGTTGTTGAAACAAAACTGCCATATTGATGTTCAATTTCTGCTTTATAAACATAATCAATTAATGTTCCATTATTTCTAATTGGAAGTGTTGTTTGTTTATAATCAGTTGATGAAGCATCATTAATATTAGTTGTTGCTTTAACCAAAATCATATATTGTTTTGCAAGTGAACCATACATATAGAAGGTAAGGAGTGAATCTTCAAATGAAGAATATTCAACTGAAGAAACTTTTTCATCTGAACCTTCAAAAATATATAACTCTTTATTTTGTTCATAAACTTCAAATTGTGAATATCTAATATCATCAGTTGGGGTAATTGGCGCTGCTGCGATATCTTGATTGATATTCATAAATTGATCAGCCTCTCTTACTGCAAGGATAAAGTTGAATCCTGGTTCATAAGATTGTGCAAAATATGAATCACCTAAACTTGGTTTAAATTGTGATGAATTACCTGGCGCTAAAACACCAACGATAAATTTATCACTAACAACAGATTCATTTGTTACATAGTCTGCAAGGAATGCGTAGTTTGTTGTTGGAACAAATGTGTATTCATCGCTTCTACTTGAAATGCTATCAATTGTTCTGTTTGAGAATAAGTTTGTTGAACTAATAATATCTTTAGTTCCAACAGTGGTGTCACTAGATAATAAGTAAGGTGATGTTATGCCGTCAAATAATTTACTTGAGGTTTCACCTGAATCATTATTTAATACACCATTTTTATAATAGATCTTCACAATGTGCGAATGTCCACACGCTGTGAGTTGTTCAGCATGAATATTAACAATGCTTCCGTCTTGAACATAAGCGCAAATTGAGAATTCAATAATTTGAATATCATCAATATCTTTTGAATTATCACCACTCTTAAGTTCATTTGAAGGTTTAATATTAAATGTTGAACCAGCATCAGTTGCTGAAGTTAAAGTTGCTGTTGCTGTTGTGATTGAATATTCATCACTGCCTGGTCTAGTAACTTTGATTGTAATCTTTGGAACATTACTATTTTCAACAATATAGTTCTTAGAGAATACTACTCTGTAGTATTTTTCTGTATTGATAATAATTTCTGTACCTTCAGAGAAATTGTCACCAATAGTATACTCAATCATAGGTACTGCACCAAGAGCGTTACCTGTATCACCAGCAGTAACTTTTTGTGTTGCATTATTACAATATGCACCTGTATAACCAAGATAGTATGCTGCATCTTTAACCGCTTTGACATAAACTTTCTTCTTTGAGTTATCAAGTGGATCATCGGTAGAGAATTGCATTCTTGCTTCAAAGTCAAGTAAGTAAATTTGATACTTTGTTGAACCAGTAGAAACTAAATCTTCACCGGTTATAATTTGCATATAATAATTATTTTCATCTTTTGAGAACAAAAGTGTTACTTCTTTTTTATCTGAATTATCTAAAGTGTTTACCAAGAAGTATTTTTTTGTTTCAGGTGCAACTGCTGTTGCAGGAAGACCTGTGATAACATCTTCGCCTGTGCTCGCTGATGAATATGTTTTTCCATCGAGTTGAGCAGTTAATTGAATCTTAGGAGATTCATATTCAAATGTTAATGTTGTTGCTTTAATGCTTTCTGAAGCCTCGCAGTGAAGTTCAAAATATGTTTTACCAGAAATTTTCAAACTGCAATATTCTTCATAAGATATTGATAATGCTGAATCATTTGTAATGAGTGGAACATTATCAGTGCTTAAATTAACAGCAATATTATTTGAATTATAGTAATAATATCTATTGAATGAAAGGTTACTTGAATCAAAGTAGAGAACAAGTGGAGTAGAGAAGAAGTATTCAATATCTATATAGTAAGCAC
>JAFQBZ010000034.1 GCA_017399515.1 Clostridia bacterium
AGTTCGTTTGGATCATATTTAAACTTTGAAATATCACCATCAAATTCACAGGCATAAATGTTTGCAAACACACGGTCGTGAAACTCACTTCCATCTTTTTTAATCTTGTCTAAATAAAACTTGAAGGTTTCTAAATGAATTGCCTTTGTGTATGGCACTTCGTAGCCAATTTCTTCTTTTATTTCACGAGCAAACCCTTGTTCAACAGTTTCACCTGCCATAATATGCCCTGAAGCCGTTGTGTAAAGTGTTTTTTCTTCGTGACGAATTTGAAAATAAACATAGCCTTCAGCGTCAAAAAGCCAACAATGAACAGTTTTGTGCCAAAGTGCGTTTTTGTGAACAATGCCCCTTTCTTCTTTGCCCAAATGCTCACCATTTTCATTGTATATATCTAAATATTCCATAAAAACTCCTACTTTCATTATAACATATTAAAGATAAAATAGACAATAAACTTTTTAATCTCTATTGAAAAATTTAGCCAAATTTAATATAATAAATCTATGGAAAATTTAGAAAATAAAAACATTGAAATAATTGAAAGTGTGTTTCCAAACCAAATAACAATAAAGTTTACTCATAATAATTTTGACCGACCTTTTTTGCTTATTGCAATAAAGGGTTCACATCAAAAACTTTTAATTTATGATGAACTTTTTAATATGACAAAAGTTGGTGAAATTCTATATGTAATTCGTGGTCACAAAGTATATATTTCATCATTTGAAGTCAATGAAGACTATCAACAAAACGGAATAGGAAGACTTTTGTTTAACCTTGCAGCAACACATGGTGACATTGAAAATGCAACTTTCATTTATGGTGATGCCGACCCAATCAACAACATTAAAGGCGTATCTGGTCAAGAAGGCGTTACATTTGAAGATGAACAGCAAGCAATATTCAAAATTTATCAAAAACTTGGCTGCACAGTTAACCCCGAAACTCACGGATTCTATCAGGTTTGGAAATTAGGAGAAAAAACAAAACAAGCAAGCCCACTTGTTTTAGAGATTGCCAACATTCTTGCAGAAAAAGATGGTTTTAGTTTAACAAACCAAAACCAACCACAATAAAAATTTAATAAAACAATAAAAAAACAAATGCTATTTAGCATTTGTTTTTCTTCTTTTTGATGAAGCATTTTTATTTTCTAACTTTTTGAGTTCTTCAAGCACTCTTATGATAAGATTTGTAACCTTCTTTGTGTCTCCATCACAAACGGTATCAATATTATCGAGTTTTTCTTGAAGCATTTCTTTTCCAACAGAAGTAATGTTATAATAAATTTCTCTTTTATTATACTTATCTTTATGGCTTTCAATTTGTCCATCTTTAATCATCTTTTTAGCGAGGATTGCAAGATTAGACTTCGCAATGTTAAGTTCAGCAATAAGTTCTTTAGGAGTAACTGTCTCTTTTCTGTCTAAAATGTAAAGAATTTGATAAGTGTTGCTGAAAATGCCAGCAGACTCTCCCTTTCCTTCTGCAATTCTGTCAGAAATAAGTTTTAACTCAACAATGTTTCTTGAAAATAAGTTGCTTTCTTGTGTGTTTATCTCTTTCATAGCCTTAATTATATTTAAATAACAACTTTTGTCAACCCTATTTTTAAAAATAATTATAAAAACATATCAAAAATTTCTTTTTGCTTGTGACTTTTTCCAAATTCTGCCTGTGCTTCTTGCAAGAAATGCTTTTGAAAATGGTTTGCCAATAACCACCAAAAACTTGTTAAATCCACCGGTTACAACATTTTTCTTTTTGCGTTTTAATGCTTTTAATGCAATTTTTGCAACCTTATCTGTTGGGGTGCAAGAAAGTTTTCCACCAAGTCCCATAGATGCAATTGAGTCTTTCATTGCTTGTGTTGTTGCCATTCCACCTGGACAAACTGTTGTAATCACAACATTTTCTTTTTCAAGTTCAATAGAAAGCCCTGTCATCATAGACACCAAAAATGCCTTTGTTGCAGCATAAACTGCCATATGAGGAATTGGATAACTTGAAGCAACTGAAGCAACTGTTAAAACTTCAAATTTTTCTTCTTTGTTTCGATTATTCAAACATTTCATTGTAAGGTCAACAGTACCCTTGCAGTTAACTTCAATTGCGTTCAAAATTTCATCTTCTGAAAAACGCATTGTGTCACCTTCAATAATAACGCCTGCATTATTAATAAGTCTGTTAACTTCAATCTTCTCATCAACCAAAAACTTCATAATATTTTTTCTGTCTTCTGGCTTTGACAAATCTAAAACCGCAGTTTTAACATCAATTTCTTTAAATTCTTCAGCAAATTCATCAACCAAATTTTTAAGTTTGGTTTCACTTGTGCCTGTAAGCACTAAATTTTCACCATTTTTAGCACAAAGTTTAACGAAAGACTTTCCAAGTCCCCCACACGCACCTGTAATTAATGTATATTTTTTCATTATATTCGAAGCCCCTTTGGATATAAATTTTTAAGTCTGTTGTTCACAATTTTAACGCCACCAACAGCATAGCCATTCGCGGTCACAACACCATAGCCTTTCTTTCCTGACAAATCTTTAGAAATTTCTTCTCCGTGAAGATATTTTTTAAGTTCATCAGCCGAAAGTTCAATTTTATTTTTAAATAAGTCTGCATACGCCATAAATATTGAATGATTTGGTTCAAACCTGCCCTTTAAAAACAAGCCAACTTTCACACCAATAGTGTTAAATTTAAGCGTATCGATAGCCGTTTGCAAATCTCCATCAAACATTTTTGGAACAAGATAAACAGTTTCTCCAACTTCATAAACTCTTCCATCAATTCTTGATGACAAGTTTTCATCTTCAAAATTCTCAAACAACGCTCTTTTGGTTCTTCCAACACCTTCAATTGCTCTAAAATGCTTTTTTGTGTGCATTTGAGTGGCTCTTGATTCATCATTGTTTTTAAACACTGCTATAAATTGCCCTTCACCATTTCCTGTGTGTGGCATAAACTTTCTTGCAAAGTCTGCATTTTTCACACTTGCCTGTGATGGAGTTGTTGCATTTTTTATTTCAGCAGAAACATCTTGAAGTTCAAAGTTAAATTCATTTAAAAACCATTCAACAATGTTTTCATCTTCTTCTTTTGAGTATGTGCAAGTTGAATAAACAAGTTTGCCACCTGCAGCAACAAGTTTTTCAGCCACACTCAAAATTTCTTTTTGCCTTTCAGCGCACATTTTTACATTTTCCACCGACCACTCATTTATGGTTTCAGGAACTCGTCTAAACATTCCCTCACCAGAGCAAGGTGCATCAACAAACACATAATCAAAGAACCCCTCAAAACCAAGCAATCTTTCTGGTTCTTCATTTGTAACAATAACATTTTTAAAGCCTTGTCTTTCAACATTTGAAAACAAAACTGAAGCCCTTGAAGAAATGATTTCATTTGAAACAATAAGTGAATCTTCACTCACTCTGCAAGCAATCTGCCCTGTTTTTCCACCTGGTGAAGCACAAAGGTCAAGCACTTTAAGTGGTCTGTTTTCTTTTTCAATGTTAGAAGCAGCAACCGCAACCATACTAGATGGCTCTTGAAAATAATAAAGCCCAGCAAGATGACTTGCTTCGTTTCCAAACTTTTCAGCCGAATTCAAAATGAACCCATCATTTGTGTAATCAATCTTTGAAAGTTTTACATTTAACTCATTTTCAAAAATTTTAACACAGTCTTCCACTGAAATCTTGCTAGTGTTAACTCTAACCCCACGAACAGAAGGTTCATCAATCGCCTTTAAATAATCATTAACTTTGTCACCAAGTTGGTCTTTTAGTCTTGAAACAAACTCTGCTGGCAACTTTTCACTTAATTTTTCCATATAAAAATGATACACCAAAACCGACTTCAAAGTCTATATTTTTTATTTAACTTTTTCGAAAACAAATATTTAGGTATAAATTATAATAATATTTTTCAAAAAAATTTTTTATAATCTTGCCAAAATAAAATCATAGTGCTATACTTATAGAGTTATATGTTACATCTAGCAAGCATTTGTTGGTGTAATTTTTTTTATGTTTAGGAGATTTTATGGAAAACAAAATTAGAAATATTGCGATAATTGCCCATGTTGACCACGGTAAAACAACCCTTGTTAACGCACTTCTTAAAGAAGGTGGCGTGTTCCGTGAAAACCAAGCCGTTCAAGACAGAGTTATGGACTCTAACGCACTTGAAAGAGAAAGAGGCATCACAATTTTTAGTAAAAACGCTTCACTTATTTATAATGACATCAAAATTAATGTTGTTGACACACCAGGACACGCAGATTTTGGTGGCGAAGTTGAAAGAATTTTAAAAATGGTTGATGGTGTTTTGCTTGTTGTTGATGCATTCGAAGGCACAATGCCACAAACCAGATTCGTTTTAGAAAAAGCACTTGCTTTAAATCACAAAGTTATTGTTGTTGTTAACAAGATTGACAGAAAAGATGCAAGGGTTAAAGAAGTTATTGATGAAGTTTTAGACCTTCTTTTAGACCTTGATGCAAATGAAGAACAACTTGATTCTCCATTCGTGTTCTGCTCTGCTCGTCAAGGCATTTGCTCTCTTGATATGGATACCGTTGGAACAGATATGAAACCACTTTTAGACACAATCTTAAAGCATATCCCTGCTCCAAAAAGTGAAAATGACAAACCATTTAAAATGCTTGTTTCTTCTTGCGAAGCAAATGACTATCTTGGAAAACTTGCAGTTGGAAAAGTTGAACAAGGTTCTTGCAAAGTTAATGAAAATATAGACATCGTTAACTTCCACGATGAAACAAAACATAAAACCTTCAAAATCACAAACATTTTTGAATTTCAAGGTCTTAAAAAAGTTCCTGTTCCAGAAGCACACCCTGGCGACATCGTTTGCTTGTCAGGAACTGATGATGTAACCATCGGTGACACCGTTGCAAATAAAGAAGACTTATCACCTATTCCATTTGTTAAAATCAGTGAACCTTCAATTGAAATGGAATTTTCTGTTAACGATTCCCCATTTGCAGGAACTGAAGGCAAACTTTTCACATCACGCCATGTTCGTGACAGACTTATGAAAGAAGCCGTTAAAGACTTGTCACTCAAAGTTTATGAAACTGAAAGTGCTGATAGATTTAGAGTGCTTGGCAGAGGTGAAATGCACATTTCGATTTTGGTTGAAAATATGCGCCGCGAAGGATACGAATTCCAAGTATCAATGCCAAAAGTTATCTATAAGGAAGAAAACGGTGTTAAACTTGAACCAATTGATAACTTAACCATTGATGTTCCTGAAAATCAGGTTAGCACAATAATGGGTTCAATGGGTGCAAGAAAAGGTGAACTTCAAAATATGTCACCAAAAGGAAGTCGAATTCGCCTTGAATTCAAAATTCCTTCTCGTGGACTTTTTGGTTATAAGAGCCAATTCTTAACCGAAACAAATGGTGAAGGCATTATGAGTTCAGTCTTTTCAGGCTATGAACCATATAAAGGACCAATCTCAACCAGAAACTTTGGTGCACTTATTGCTTATGAAAATGGTGAATCAATCGTTTATGGTTTATTCAACACACAAGAGCGTGGAAGACTACTTATTGGACCTGGTGTTAAAGTTTATGCTGGTATGGTTGTTGGAATCAACCCAAAAGCAGAAGACATTGTTGTTAATGTTTGCAAGAAAAAACAACTAACTAACATTCGTTCAAGTTCTTCTGATGAAGCATTAAGACTCACCCCAATCAAGCCTCTCACCCTTGAAGAAAGCCTTGAATTTTTAGATGAAGACGAACTTTTAGAAGTTACACCTGAAAGTCTTCGAATTAGAAAGAAAATTCTTGACCACACAATTCGTGGCCGTGAAAACTTCAAAAAGAAACAAGAACTTAATAATAAATAGTTAAATAATTTTGATATTTACGGAGAAAACAATGGAACAATTTGCATTTGACAATGAAAAGTATAAAGAATTACAAAAGACAGAAATTTACGACCGAATAAAAAAATACGGTAAACTATATATAGAAGTGGGTGGCAAACTCTTTGATGACAATCACGCAGCAAGGTGCCTCCCTGGTTTCGACCCTAATGTCAAAATGCAAATCTTTAAAGAACTCAAAAACGACCTTGAAATCATCTTTTGCATCAACGCAAGAGATATCATCTCAAGAAGAACAAGAAGCGACAACAACCTCACCTATGATGAGGAAGTTTTAAGACTCATCGATTGTATGAACAATGAAGGAATCTCTGTTTGTGGAGTTATGATAAACTTCCACCAACAAGACCCTTACATCGAAAGATTCGAAAACAAATGCAAAGAAATTAATGTTCCTGTTTATAAAACCTATCATATTGAAGAATATCCAAACAATATCGACAAAATTTTAAGTGATGACGGATTTGGAAAAAATGACCACATTGAAACTCATAAAAACATTGTTTTAGTTTCAGCACCTGGTGCTAACAGTGGAAAACTTGTAACTTGTTTAAGCCAACTTTATAACGATAAAATTAGAGACATTCAATCAGCCTATGCAAAATATGAAACCTTCCCTGTTTGGAATCTTGGTCTTGATGACCTTGTGAATGTTGCTTATGAAATGGCAACTGCTGACATCGTTGATATCAATATGGTTGACCCATATTATGAAAAGGCTTATGGCAAAATCGCAACCAACTATAACCGTGATGTTGAAGCATTCCCAATTCTTTCAAATATGCTCAACAGAATCAACGGTCACGAAATTTACCCATCTCCAACAGATATGGGCATCAACAATGTTGGAAATGCAATCAAAGACACACTTGCAGTTCAAAAAGCAAGTTTTGCCGAAATTGAAAGAAGATATTACAAAAACTTAATCAAATATGAAGAGCATAAAATCAGTGACAGAGTGCTTGAGCGCAGCAATGAACTTTATGCAAAAGCCAAAGAGATTTATAAAAACCTCTTCCCAGATGAAGAAATTAAATAAAAACAAAAACCACCAAAGTTTTGGTGGTTTTCTTTTGCATAAAAAAAGATGACTTATTTGTCATCTTTTTTATCAATTTTAATTTTGTTAACAATCATATTACCAAAAATTTCATCTTCAGTTGCAGATTCAACTTCTTTGTTTTTTGGAACAGACTTAATAACTTTAGACTTTTTATCAGCCTCTCCAGATGTTTTCTTGATTGTCATAAGTTGAATTTTTTGATGAACTTCATCATCACCATGGTCAAGCACATCTTTTCTGTTAATTTCTGCAAATTTTTCGGCATCTGTTTTATTATTCATTTCAACAACAACACTTGAACCAGAGTGACGACCAGCAAGAATACCCTTTGTTTTTGGATTAATGCTTGTGATTGAATCACTTAATTGTTCTTTGGTTTTTGTGTCATATTTAATGATTGATTGAGGTTTTTGTGTTTCTTGTTTCTTTGGAGTTTCTGAAACCACTTCAAAATTTTCACCATCATTGTTTGGTTTAATGATTGAAGAATTTTGTGTCATTGTTACAGGCACTTTTCTAAATGAAGCAACAAATTCAACATCTCTGGTTAAAACCATTCCGTCTTCATAACCCTTCCAGCCAGCAAACTCATAAACCACATCTTTTGTGTTCTCTTTTGCAGGTGCTGCAGGAGCCACAATTGGTGTTCCATAAACTGCTGTGCCTTGGTTTAAAACAGTTTTTTCATCTTCATCTAAAAATGTGTATGTATATTTCTTTGGAATTGCCTTGTAAACTGCATAAACATTTTCATGATGATAAAATGCATCAATGTTTTTATCCCAACCCATAAACTCATAAGAGAATTCTCTTGTTTCTTGTTTTGTTGGGTGAATATCGTCAAGGTTAACCCCTGCACCATATTCAACTTCAACTGATTTAAAGAGTGTTTGTTTGTCATCGTCAAAAACATTAATGCAACATCTTGTTACCTTTTGAAGATAAATTGCACGAACAACAGTGTTTCCATTTGCATCAACACCATTTTTATCCCAGCCAACAAACTCGTAAGTATATTTATCAGTAGGTGCTTTTGTTGGAATTGGTAAAAATTCTGTTCCTGAATAGTTCAAAGACTTATCAGAATAAACGGTTTTAACTGAACTGTTCATGGTAAAAATATCATGAATCTTTCCAAAAAAGTTCATAAAACCGTGTTTTATTGCTGCTCCTAAATCTTTGATTGATTTTTTTCTAACATCTACCCACCAAAGAGTAAACATTGCGCCTGCAAAAACAAAAATCGTGATTGTTGTGAACACAACAGCAATAGTCATGCCTGTTGACGCTGCTAAAAAATTACTCAAATTAATCATAGCCACCCACCTTGATTTTATATAATTATATTTTGCAATTTTTTTATAAAATTGTCAAATTAATAATGCCCTTTTGAAAGTTTATTCTACACTTTTTAAAGATTCTGCCATATTAACTTTTTTAATTTTTAAATAGCACACAAAAAGGACTGCAAAAATAGTAATTAAAATAATGAAAAATGTCGCTAAAAAACTAACAAATTTAATGCTAATAATGTAATTTAATAATTCAATTTTATTAACTGTTAAAATCAAAATCATTAATGGCACACCAAGAACCATTCCAAGAATCATTCCAATTCCTGCCATAATGAACACTTCAATAAACACCGCAATTGAAATTTGCAGTGAATTTTGACCAATAACTTTAAGAGTTGCAATTTCAATAGTTCTTTCTTTTAAAATAAGGAATATGAAGTTCAAAAGCACAATAACTGCCAGCATAATGCCAAAGACTTTAATTGTTTTTGTCATTGTTGATGTTGACATAATTCTGCCCTTCACATTTTCTTTTTCTTCTTCAATGGTAAGCGCTGTGTTTGTGCCATTAATCTCATTCACAAATTCTGCAACTTTTTCGCTGTCTGCAGATTCTTTCGTGTTTATCCAAACCCCTTTTGAAACAAATGTTTCTTCAAATTCTAAATCTTTGCAAACAAACACGCCATTTTTAAAACTTGTTTCAATGGTGCTTGAAATCACTAATTTAACCGACTTATCTTTAAGTGAAACTGAAATTGAATCACCCACTTCAAGACCAAACTTGTCTGCAATAGTCTTTGAAATGCAAACATTGTCACCGGTTAATTGTTCTTTAAAAATCTTTGAATTTTCAGCAATTTGATAAACATAAACCTTGTCACTTTCAAGATCAACTGAAAGTGTAGCATAAACCCTTGAATAATCTTCAACAAATTCAATTCTTTCATCGCCTAAAAGTTTTTCTTTAAAATCTGATTTGTTATAAGTTGAAGAAATGTCATAATCAAACACTTTTCCAAGGTCATTTTTCAAACTCTTTGAAAGTGTGTCACCAATTCCAAAACCAGAAAGCAGCAATGCAACACAACCCGCCATTCCCACTGCACCCATAACAAGACGAAGCGGCTTCATTTTAATGTTTCTAAATGCCATTTTTAACGATATTGGCATCTTTTTAAATTTTTTCTTTCTCTTTTTAAGTTTTTTCGCTGAAGCAGTAAGGTTGTATCTTAAACAATCAATAGGATTTTTATTGAGTATCTTATAACATCTAACAAATGCAACGATAAATCCCAAAACAATCATTGAAATTGTGAGAGCCACAAGCCACCAAACAGGAATTTGAAGTTTAATATAATCTTCCGGAATGCTGTAAATCATTCCATATCTTGAAAACATCACTTCAGGAATCAACACTAAACCAAATAACACACCAAGACCTGCACCAATCGTGCAAAGAATTGCACCATAAAATGAATAGTGTTTTAAAATCTTTTTATTAGGAATGCCACAGGCTTTGAGTATTCCAATCTTTTTTTGTTCTTGCACAATAAGTTGGTCGATTGTTGTGAGAATAATCAAAACCGCAACCACCAAAAATATAATTGGAAAAACATAAATCATTTTTTGTGACTGTTCAACTTCTTCATTTAAAAGTTTAACCGACTCAACTTCTTCCCTTCCATGCATATAAACAAGTTTGCTTAAAGTTGCACCGCTGTCATAATAGTTTTTTATTGTTGTTGAAGTTTGCATAGCATCATCTGTTTTAACCAAAACTTGGTTATAAGCAATTCCTTCGAACAAATTTTCATCAAAACCAACAACTTTTTCAGCAAGTTTTTCTTTCACTCTTTCTAAGAATAATTCCTTATCAATCACAACTGTCCAAGAATTATAAGTGTTTGCACGCTCATCTAAACTCATTGTTCCGGTTAAGCGTTCAACAAAATCAAGAGTATAATCAGTTCCTTGATAATTTACCACATACGAAAACGAAATATCATGAAAACCTGCTTGAATTTTCTGGTCTTTTGCAACATTTTTATCAATAAGGCAACCCTTCTTTCCTGATTCAATATATGGCGTTGAAACTTTGCCTTCATAAACATAAATGCTAGCACTGCTGTTTATCTTAAGCGTTTCAATTTCAGCAATGGTTTCAAACTGAAGCCTTTTATCAAATTTGGTTGTGTTTGCCTCAAAAAACGCTTCATCTTCTGTCGAAACTTTGTCGGTATTCACCCAAAGGTCAGCAAGGTTTGTTTCTGTAAAATAATTATCAACACAAGACTTCAAAGTAAATGAATTGGTCATAAATCCAGAAAAAAGCATAGTTGCTAAAAGCACGATAAAAATAACAGATAAAAACTGTTTAAAATTGCTTTTAATATTTCTGCCTCTCACCTTTTTTAAAACTTTATTCACTATAACTCAATGTCCTCAATTGATTTTGGATTTTTAATTGTTTCGTCACTGACAATCTTGCCATCAGAAATTTTAAGAACTCTGTCAGCACACTCAGCAATGGCACTGTTATGTGTAACCACAACGATAATCTTGTCTTTCTTTTTATTCATATCCATTAAAAGTTTAATAATCATTTTTCCGGTTTTGCTATCAAGCGCACCTGTTGGTTCATCACAAAGAAGAATTTTAGGATTCTTAACAAGTGCACGAGCAATCGCAACTCTCTGTTGTTCACCACCAGAAAGTTCTGAAGGAAAACTATCTGCCTTATCTTCAAGCCCAACTGCTTTAAGTGCGTCAATTGCAAGCATTTCACCAGGAAGTTCTGCAAGTTCAACATTTTCAAGTGCAGTAAGGTTTGGCATAAGATTATAAAATTGAAAAATAAATCCAACGACTTCTCTTCTATATTGCGAAAAAATCTTATCAGAAAGTTCAGTGATGTCTACCCCTGCAAAATTTATGGAGCCAGCAGAAACGGTATCCATTCCACCAATAACATTAAGCAGTGTTGACTTGCCGCTTCCTGAAGCCCCTAAAATCACAACAAATTGACCTGTGAAAAGTTGAAGTGAAACATTGTTGAGTGCTTTCACTTCAAAGTTTTCTCCATAAAATTTAGACACATGCTCAACTGCAACTGAGCCCACATATCGTTCATCAAAAATTAATTGTTCTTTTTTCATATAATACTCCAAGTTTATTATATAAAATTTGCCGCTTAATGTAAATAAATTTACACCTTTATAGCCTGTCAAAATTTAAAAAATATTGAAAAAACCACCATTTAACGGTGGTTTTAAGTTCTATAAATCATCTGCGTCTTGAACAGGTGTTTCTTCTAACGCCCCTGTTCCAACATAACTTCCATTGGGGTCAAACTTATCATCTTGCCAAATTTCTTTAATTTCATTTTTATCGCATTTATTTTTGATTTTATTTTTATTTTTTCTCATATTTTTCCTCCATTAATTATTTTGTTCATTTTAACCAAAATTATTTGACTATAATTTACTTATTAATTAAAATAAAGGTATGGATAAAATAGTATTTAATCAATCATGCTTTATGGGCATAAATGCAATTGACGAAATTGCAACAGAACTTAAAAACAGACATTTAAAGAAAGGCTTTATCATTACAGATAACGGTCTCATTTCGTGTGGGGTTTATCAAAAGGTTGCCAATGTTTTAATCAAAGGCAAAATTCCATCAGTGATGTATTCAGATGTAAGACCTGAACCAACTGTTCGTGATGTTAAAAATGCATACAACGAACTCAAACGCTCTGGTGCAGAATTCATTCTTGCAATCGGTGGTGGAAGCCCTATTGACACAGCAAAGGCAATCTCAATCATTGCAAAGAACCCAAAATATGACGATGTTGTTTCACTTGGTGGTCATAAAAACAATTTAAACCAACCACTCCCTATCTTTGCTGTTCCAACAACAGCAGGAAGTGCTTCTGAAATTTCAAAAAGTTTTGTTATTACTGATGAAGTTAACGAAAAGAAAATTGTTTGCTTTAATGACAAAATGCTTCCAATCGAAACATTCATTGACGCAGAACTTATGACCACAATGCCAGACATTGTAACCTTAAGTTCAGGTTTTGATGCACTTGCTCACGCTATTGAAAGTTTAATTTCAATCAAAGCAAATATGTTTTCAGACACTCTTTCAAAAGACGCTGTTAAAATCATCATTAAAAACCTCCCTGTTTGCTATGATGACCCTGAAAACTTAGAGGCTCGTGAAAATATGGCTTATGCTCAATACATCGCAGGTCTTGCATATTCAAATTCAGGTCTTGGAATTGCTCACTCAATTGCACACGCAATCAGTGGAAAGTTTAACATTCAACACGGAATTGCCCTTTCAATGCTTCTTCCAACCGTTTTAAAGTTTAATATGTATAGCCCAAAAGCACATATGTATAAATATATCGCTGAAGCATTTGATATCGACACAAGCAATATGAAACTTGAAGAAATCTGCCGCGCTGTTGTTAAAGAAATTGAAAAATTTAAAAACAGTTTCAATGTTCCAAAGAAACTTTCAGACTATGGAATGCTTGAACAAGATTTAGATTCACTTGCCCTTCGTGCATATGAAGACGCCTGCACACTTGGCAACCCTCGTGAAGTCACAATGACAGACATTTATATGCTTCTTAAGAAAATGCTTTAATAAATAAATTTAAAGACCTTGAAACCAAGGTCTTTTTTATTTTTCTTAAATTTCGTATTTTTATGCATAATTGTTTTTATTTTCTTGTTAAAATAATTGAAAAACAAAAGCAATAAATAATATAATAAAACCATAGCAAATAATTAACTTGCTAAAACCCTGCACCATTAACTCAACTGGATAGAGTCGCCGGCTTCGAACCGGAAGGTTGCGAGTTCGAGTCTTGCATGGTGCACCAACTATAATATATTTCACGAGGTTAATGTGTTCAATATTTACGACTATGTTCAAGTAAACTCAAACTTCTTTTTTGCTAATGAGTTTAGCAAAGATTTTTCTGGCAAAAAATATTCAGCAAAAATTTCTTTGAAACAATTAAATGAAAACAACATTCAATACCTTCTTGAAGACATTGCCTTTGGTGATGAACATAATGCTCTTTATTTAAAGACAAATAAAGGCTGTTTTTTCTTGTTTCACATTTCAGATTTAGATGACAACAAAACCACTATTGAAATGCTTAAAAACAATTCAACAACCACCCCAACTTATTTATTTTCAAATGTAGACTATTTTAATTATGGCAGATTTGGTTTTGCCGAAAACGGAAAAATCACAAGATTTCTTTCAGCAAATTCTGAAGCCGAAACAGAAGAAGACATCGTCACATGGATTGGCAAACCTCATAAATTTGAATATGAAACTCACACATTCTACACAAAGCAAAAACTCATTGATTGCGAGATGTTTTTTGATAGTGACATCGTGTGTGAAATGATTGAATTTTACCTTCCTTTTGTTGGTGAAGAAATCGACATTTTAGAAGCAAAAATATTCTCGAATAATAAAAACATTAAAACACACACTAAGTCAGTTTTAACAAATAAAAAATTCTATGAAAAATTTAATAAATCAAAATATAAAGATGCAATAAACCATTTGATTGATAATCACGCACCATATTTCAGCACATTAATTCTTGTGAAGAAAAATGGAAATGTAACTCTCACAAACCGAATGATTTGTGCTTATGAAGAAATCACTCCAACAGCAAAAATCCTATTTTCAAACAGACAAGAAAATATCAATATTTTAAAAACCAGCAAAGAAGAATTTTATAACCTTCTTTTAAACTTTGTTTATGATTATAAAAACGCAGAAGTCACAACACTTGCTGAAGCGTCTAAAAAACTGCCTCTTGCAATTTACGACCAAAACCATTATTTAATGCAACTTATTGGAAAATTTGAAAACTATTATTTAAAGCCAATTTTATCATACGACACCGGAAGATTCTATGATAAAGCCACTGATGAATATCAAAACAAAAATCGTAAACTTGTAGATTTCGGTTCAAAAATCACAAAAAAACACATTTTTAATCTCTATTCAAAAATAATTGAAAACACAAACTCTTTATAAATAAATCATAATTATTATTTATTTTTAAATATATATATAAAAACATTGACTTATTTATTGCATGGTGTTAAACTAAATTTGTTCATTTAATTATATTTTTAAATCAAATTTAGAACAAATAAATAAGAAAGATAGTTATAATTTGTTCAAATTAACAAGTTGTAACTATCTTTTTGTTATTTTTATAAAACATGCGAGGATAAAATGAAAAAGATAATATCACTCATATTAATATCAATATTATTATCTTTTGGATTAATCTATAAATCATCCAAAAAGAGTGAAGCAATTATAATTTACACATCAACTGAAGACTATAATATGAATCTGTTGCAGCAACGACTAAATGAAACTTTTCCAAACTATGAAATCGTTGTTGAATATATGTCTACAAGCAACATTGCAACAAAGGTTTTAGAAGAAGGGTCAAGCAGTGAATGTGACATCATTTTTCAATTAGACTATAGTTATCTTGATAAATTAATAACTGCCGACAGGCTGGCACATTTTGATGATTTATATGACTTAACAGTTTTTGAAAACGACACAATCACAGCATCTAATAAAAACTATGTCATTCCAACAACAAGAAATGGCGGTTGCGTTATCATTAACAACAAAGTTTTAGAAGATAGAAACATTGAAAAACCAACATCTTATCAAGACCTTTTAAAACCTGAATTCAAAAATCTAATTTCAATGCCATCACCAAAATCTTCATCAACAGGATATATGTTTTTATTATCATTAGTTAATGCTTGGGGTGAAGAAACCGCACTTGAATACTTTGATGGTTTTTCTGAAAATGTAATGGCTTACACTTCTTCAGGTTCTGGACCAGTAAACGCTCTTTCAAATCGTGAAGTTGCCGTTGGTCTTGGAATGACATCTCAAGCCGTTGATAAAATCACCAAAGGAAACAATGAACTTGAAGTTGTATTTTTTGATGAAGGTTCACCTTATGCCCTTCTCGGCTCAAGCATTGTTAAGGGAAAAGAAACCAGAAAAGAAGTTATTGATGTATTCTCATACATTTATACAAGTTATGTTGAAGAATCATGCAAAACATTTTACCCTGAACCAATATTAAAAGATAAAATCTTTAATGTTGAAAATTTCCCTAGCAACATTGTTTATTCTAATATGAATAATAATTCACTCACATACAAAGAAAATCTTTTGAAAAAATGGAAGTACTAATGGAAAAGAATAACAAAAACAACATAAAAGAAACTAAAACTGATAAAATTGAATCTGTTCAAGAAACAAAAAAAGTTAAATTATCAATTGAAAACATCACAAAAACATTCAACTCTAAAACAGTTGTTGATAATGTGTCTTTTGATGTTTATGATGGCGAATTTCTCTCAATTTTGGGACCATCTGGCTGTGGAAAAACAACACTATTAAGAATACTCATTGGTTTAATTAAACCTGATGGTGGAACAATTCTTAAAAAAGGAAAAGACATAACAAACACAAAAATTTCTAAGCGCGGAATGGGTATTGTGTTTCAAAACTACGCCCTCTTTGAAAATATGACTGTTTTGCAAAATGTTGAATATGCTTTAATTGTCAACAAAACACCAAAAGTGATTGCAAGAAAAAGAGCCTTGACACTTTTGAAGAAAATGCACCTTAGAGAGTTCGAAAACAAAAAACCTTATGAACTTTCAGGTGGTCAACAACAAAGAGTTGCAATTGCTAGAACACTCGCATTAAAACCTGACATTATCTTGTTTGATGAACCAATGTCAGCACTTGATGTTTCAACAAGATTAGAACTTTGCCAAGAGTTAAAACGCGTTCAAAAAGAATTTAAAACAACAATGATTTACATCACCCATGATCAAGAAGAAGCATTCACACTTTCTGATAGAATTATGGTTATGGAAGTTTCTAAAATAAGCCAAATTGGAACACCTGTTGAAATATTAAAAAATCCAGCAAATGATTATATCAAATCATTTGTATGCGATAACTTAACTAACAAAATTAACAATTTAAAACATTTTGTGGAGTTATCAAATGAACAAAACTAACACCCTTTCAATTCCACAAAAAAAACATTGGCTTAAACAATCACCAAGCAAATATTTTGAAATATTTTTATGCATTGTTTTGTTTTCGTTTATAGTGGTTCCACTCATAACAATGTTAACAAAAATAGATAAAGATACTTTTTCAAGAGTATTTTCAGATGATTTGTTTTTAGAATCATTATTAAATTCTTTCACAACCACAATAGCCGCAACAATAATTTCAGTTGTTTTGGCATATGCTCTCGCCTGGGCAATTTCAAGAACAAATATTAAATTTAAAACAATTTTCAGTGTTATATTCACCCTTCCAATGTTGATTCCTTCAATTTCACACGGAATGGGCTTAACCATTCTTTTTGGAAATAACGGAATCTTCACAAGGTTTTTTAACACTTCTTCACATTTATATGGATTTTCTGGAATTGTTATGGGCTCTGTTTTATACTCATTCCCTGTTGCATTCTTAATGTTTGTAGATATTTTTAAATATGAAGATTACACACCTTATGAAGCGGCTGAAATTTTAGGAATACCAAAACACAGACAATTCTCGTCAATCACATTTCCATACATTAGAAAACCTTTAATTTCAATCATTTTTACTGTTTTCACAATGATTATCACAGACTATGGAATTCCACTTTCAGTTGGTGGAAAAACCAAAACACTTTCTGTTTTGCTTTATGAAAACACTGTTGGTCAATTAGATTATTCGGCAGGTGCTTTAATTGGAACATTCTTGCTTTTACCTGCTGTTGCTGCATTTTTATTTGATTTATTCAATAAAGATAAAGCAAAATCTTCATTCATAACAAAAGAATATATTCCAACAAAAAATAAAGTTAAAGACACTTTTGGTTATATCATAAGTGCATTTGTTTCACTTTTCATCTTAACCGTTATTGTTTCATTCTGTTTGCAAGCCTTTTCAACAAGTTATCCGTCTAATATGTCATTCACATTCAGCCATATTAAACGAGCATTAAATAAGGCAAGCATAGGTTATTTAGATAATTCAATATTCATTTCACTTTTCACTGCATTTGTGGGAATGATAGTAACATTCTTAACTGCATATTACACCGCAAGAGTAAAATCAAAAACTTCAAAATTCTTGCACATCATATCAATGATTAGCCTTGCAATTCCTGGACTTGTTTTGGGTTTATCATTTGTTATCACTTTCAAAACTTCATTTATTTATGGAACTTTAGTCATTTTAATTTTAGCAAACACAATACACTTCTTTGCTTCACCTTACCTGATGACTTACAACGCATTAAATAAATTAAATGAAAACTTAGAATCAACAGGTCAAGTGCTTGGCATTCCAAAATATAGAATAATTTTTGATGTTATTGTTCCTCAATGCAAACACACACTTTTAGAAGTTTTCTCATACTTCTTCATAAACAGCATGATGACAATTTCTGCAGTATCATTCTTGGCAACACGAAGCACAAAACCTCTATCATTAATGATAAATCAATTTGAAGCATTCAATATGATGGAATGTGCAGCGGTTATCGCCCTTATGATTTTAATCGTAAACTCAATAATGAAACTTATAATTTATTTAATCAAAAGAAAAGGAGAAAAATATGTTAACAAAAAATCAATTTGATGTTCTTGATTGCATCGTAAATTCAGACAAAAAAATATCGCAAAGAAATATTGCAAAATTAATAGGTCGTTCTGTTGGAACAGTTAATAAAATCTTGTTAGAACTTGAAAATAACGAACTTGTTAAAAATAATCAAATCACTGAAAAAGGTCTTCTTGAATTAGAACCATATAAAGTTAAAAGAGCAATTTTGATTGCTGCAGGTCTTGGTTCAAGATTGATTCCAATCACATTAAACACACCAAAACCATTAATTAGAGTTAAAGGCAAAAGAATTATTGAATCTCTTCTTGACGCTCTTACAGAAGTTGGCATTGAAGAAATTTATATTGTTAGAGGCTATCTTGGTGAACAGTTTGATTCCCTTTTATATAAATATCCAAACATTAAGTTTATTGAAAATGATAAATTTAATGAAGCAAACAACATTTCATCTGTTGTTCTTGCTAAAGATTATTTGTCAAATGCCTATATTGTTGAATCAGACCTTTTGTTGCATAACAAAAACTTAATTAGAAAATATCAATACTCTTCAAATTATTTAGGAATCCCTGTTGAAGTATCTAATGATTGGTGCTTACACACAACAAATAAATTCATTTCAAAAGTATCAATTGGCGGACAAAATTGCTATCAAATGGTCGGCATTTCTTATTGGAATGAACAAGATGGAAAACAATTAGCACATGACGCTGTTGAAGTGTTTAACGCCCCTGGTGGAAAAGAACGCTATTGGGATCAAGTTCCACTTGAATACTGCATAGATAATTATAAGTTAAGAGTTCGTCAATGCACATTTGACGATATCGTTGAAATCGACACATTCAATGAACTCAAAGCCATTGACAAAGCCTACGATGTTTAAAAATAAACCACAAAAAAAAGACGCTTTAATTAGCGTCTTTTTATTTTTTTAAAGTTATATTGATGAAATCTTTTTCACTATAGAAATCTTCAATTACACCACATATTTCTTTTGAAACATCATTATTTATATTATAAATTTTTCTACCACTTTCAATGTTTCTAACAAATTCAATAAGTTCGTATCTATATCCTTCTCCATCAAGTTGATAAAAATATCTCTGATTTTGAGTTTGATTTTCAAATCTAATTTCAAAATATTCAGTCTTCCACCAAGGTGCAGGAACATACACATATCCTTTTGTTCCAGAAATAACAAGTTCCCCTTCAGACTTTACACCCTTTCCAACTTTAATTGAAGCAACTGCATTATCATACAAAAAGTCTACTTTAGTAAATAAATCAAATTTTCGTTTTTTATCAAACATAACAGAACTAATATGCTTTGACTTATAATCTACACCTAAAATTTGAAAAATTGGAAGCATTGCCATAGGACCCCAAGAACAAATTGAATTCCAATTTTTTTCTATATCATTAACGCTGAATTGTGACAATTCCTTTAAACTTGTGCAAGTTGAATCTATTGAAACAACCTCTCCAATAACACCACATTTAATAAGCAATAAAAGACGCTCATATGCAGTGGAATATGCTGTTTTAAGAGATTCCATTAAAACACAATTATTTCTATTAGCAATTTCTAAAAGTTCTTCATATTGGGTTCTTTTTAAAGTTATTGGTGACTCACAAAGAACATGTTTCTTTTGTTTTAATGCTTTTTTAATTTGTTCATAATGAAGCGTTGGG
>JAFQBZ010000035.1 GCA_017399515.1 Clostridia bacterium
ATTGTGATTGTGCATACAGATAATGAACCACTTGCTGAAACATTGCAAACCATGCTTGAAGAAGTATGTGGCAAAAAACCAGAAATTCGAATTATGGGGCCAATTATTGGTGCGCATGTTGGACCTGGTGCTGTTGCATACACATTTATCAGCAATGAAGAAAGACCTGTTTAATAAAATAGGCATAATAAAAACACCTGATTTCAGGTGTTTTTTGTTTGAAATTATTTTTTACTCATTTCTTTTTTGTAAGCATCAATATAAGATTTTACTTCTTTGCAGGTTTCATAAGGAAGGGTGATATGTGAAAAGTTGTAACTGCTTGATTTTGAGTTAACTACAGGGCTTGCGGTGCTTCCAAATGATAAACTTCCAGTGTTTTTCTTTAAAATTTTATCGAGAAGGCTTACAGAAACATTAACTGCGCCAATCATTGACATATCAAGGCTTCTATAATCAACACCGAAGATTCCTGAGCGAATGATGATTCTTTTATTTGAATATGCATAATAAAGATTTTTGTAATAAATTGCTGTTAAAACTGCAATTACTGCTAAAATGAGCACAAATAAACCAATTGGAATCAACACATAAATTTTATCAACTGTAACGCCTTCTTCTGGGAAAAGCACTGCAATTATTCCTAAAATTAAAAATGTTAAAAGACTGATAGTGCTTAAAATTAAAGAAGATAAAAATAATTTTCCTTTGTGTGGTTTAAAAACTTTAACAATCTTTTCGTCGTCATCTAAAATGTGTGTGAATAAATTTTCCATAAAATACCTCTAAATAATACCTACTTCTATTATAGCATATTTATTTTTTTGATTGCAAATGTATTAATAATTTATTAAAAACATTAAAAAATATAACAATTTGCAAAAAAGTATTGTATAATTAATTTATTACTTATGAAGAAGATAATGAATTTTAGACCAATAGTAATGTTATGTTTGTCGCTGATTCTTGGAATTATTTGTGCGACATTTGTTTTTATTGGTCAAAATTTAAAACTTGTGTTTTTGATAATGTCTGCGCTTATTTTTATAAGTTTGGTTATTTTAGCAATTATTTTTAAAAAGAAATTTATTGTTTTGCTTTCAGTGGCGGTGCTTGTGTTTGCTGTGCCGATTAGTGTGGTTTTTGCAAATCAAAAATTATGTAATAGCAATATGAAATATAGTGGTGAAGAGATTGTTGTTTCTGGAAGGGTTTGTGAAAATTATACTTTTTCAAGTGGAGGTTATCTTTGCTTAACATTAGATAGTGTTGAATTTATTGGTGCAAATTATAAAGAAGAAGTTAAAGGCAAAGTCAGGGTTTATATTGCACCACAAAACAATGATTTATCTAAACTGACAGTTGGCAGGTTTGTTTCTTGTTTTGGTGAAGTTAATGTGAATAATTTTAATGATGGTTCAAAATATTCACTTTCAAATTTATCTAACAATATTGTTGCAACAACCTTTGCAAAATATTCTTCACTAAGTGTTAAAGATGAAACGAAAGTGTCTTTAGATGAAAAGGCAAGAGATTATGTTTATCAAAAACTTCAAGGTTTTAACACAGAGTATGCTGAGATTGGTTATGGCATTATGTTTGGTGAAGATTCGTTTATTGAAGAAGAAATAATTGGTTCTTTTAGAACAACAGGAATTGCTCATATTTTATCTGTCAGTGGTCTGCATATATCAATTATTGTTGGTGTTGTGATTTTTATTTTATCTAAATTAAAAACATCAAATCGCGTAAATTTGGCAATAATGAGCATAATTTTAATAATTTATGCGTATTTTTGCGGTTTTTCCGTGTCTGTAATCAGGGCGAGCATAATGGCAATTGCGTTTTTATATTTCAAAGCAAGGCATAAAAATTATGACAGACTTTCATCACTTTCGCTCTCAGCATTTTTGATTCTTTTGTTTAAACCACTTAAATTGTTTAATGTTTCATTCATATTAAGTTATGCTGCTGTGCTTTCAATTATCTTGCTTACTCATTTGTTTGAAAGGTTGTTTGATAAATGTTTCTATTCAAAAATGGCAAAAAGTTTGGCAGTTATTTTTGCTGTTCAGTTGGGGCTTATGCTGGTTCAACTTTATTTCTTTAAACAATATTCACCGGTGTCAATCTTATGCAATTTTGTAACGATTCCAATTTCAACAGTTGCGTTTGTTATTTTGATTGTGGGAACACTTGTTTCATTGCTGTTTCCATTTATGTCGTTTATTTTGAAAGCCTATGATTTTTTAATGGGGATTATTGTTAGATTTAACTTTACACTTTCAAAAACAGCACTTGTTTTTGTTGTTAACAATTTGAACTTTTTTGTGGTGCTTTTAGGGCTTTTGTTTATTGTGACTATAAGTGATTATTTATTCATTAAAAAAAGATATAAAGCAATTAGTGCTTCATCAGTGTTTGTGCTTGCACTTGTTTTGCTTTTGGCGTAAAATATTGAGTTAAATTGAACTAGACAAAATTATTGCAGTTTGATATAATGAATTTGCTTGGGGGAATCGTGAAATATATTGAATTAAAGGCGAGTTTAAAAAATAAAATTGATAATGCTTATCTCATTACAGGTGATGATAGGTATTTGTGTTATGACGCTTTAAAAAAGATTGAAGACTCACTTTCAATTACAATTAAAGATATGAACTCGGTTGTCATTTCTGGTGATAAGTTGACAGCAAAAGATATTGTTGAATCAGCAAACATGTATCCTTTTGGTGATGAATATCGTTTGGTTGTTGTTAAAGATTTTGCTCCAGCAAAAAATAAAGAAGAATATAAAGTTATTGAAAGTTATTTAAAAACTCCACTTACATCAACGGTTATTGTGTTTTTTAACCCTGATTCGGCAGAGTTTTATAAAGGAATGGCGAATTTAACAACAATAGACTGCTCAAAAATTGAGCCAAAAGTTATTTCGGCATTCATTAAAAATAATCTTGCAAAAAATGAGATTCAGGCAAGTGAAGAGGCTATCGAAAATCTTATTATGTTTTGCGATAGCGATATGACAAGAATCACAAATGAACTTGAAAAACTTATGGCGTATGTGGCTGACACAAAAACACTCACAGCAGACATTGTTAAAGAGTTTGTTGTTCAAGATAAAGAGTATCAAGTTTATGAACTTGCTGAGTTCATTGCAAAAGGTGAAAACAAAAAGGCTATTGACCTTGTTGACAGTTTTATGATGAAACCTGGTTCGGCTTTTGTGATTTTGTCACCACTCTTTAATAATTACAGAAGGGCACTTTTTGTATCAATTAATAAAGATAAAACCTCAGCAGAACTTGCTTCAATGCTTGGGGTTAAAGAGTTTGCTATCAAAATGTTAAAGAATCAAATTGCAAGATTTTCACCAAAACAATTAAAGCAAATTGTTGATATGATTGCTGAATATGACAAAAAAATAAAAATTGGTGAGATTAAAGAAAATGTTGCAATAAAAACTATTGTAATCAATATACTAAACATAAGAGGATAAAATGGCAGAAAGTTATTTATTTGACAAAAGACAAGAAAAACCACAGAGAAACGGACTTGTTATGTTTCTATTGTTTCTTTCATTTGTGTGGACAAGTTTGTTCACAGCAACAAGTTCGCTCACAGGAACACTTTACTTAAATTTTGGAAATATGCTCGACACAAATTCGGCAAACTTTTCAAGCATTGTGTTTATCGTGATTTCAGAAGCAATAATTGGATTGCTTATATTTGAACTTATATTTTATATTTACAGAAAAATTTTACAATTTAAAATTTATTCATTTATTGTTCCTGCGAACAGATTAAAAACAGAAAGCAGAGTGTTTTATATTTATAGAAATATTTTTTATGGATTGTTTTTAAACTTATGCTTTTTATTTCCATATCTTTATCAATTCGCACCACTTGTTAGTCTTGCTTCAACATTCATACTTTTAATTTTCTATGCAAATCACTTAAATAAAACTTATGCTGAGCCAATTATTGGACACTTTGTGTTTAAAAACTTCTGTTATCCAATTTTTGTTTATCAAGCATTAATTTTGTTATTTGATGTTATTGAGGTGCTCTAATGAAAAAGATATTTAAAATTTTTATATTGGTGCTTGCTAGCATTATTGCACTTCCTGCAGCCTTAACCAGCAACTTGAAGGCTAGTGCAGCAACAACACCAATCACAAGTTATTCAACATTTGAAAGTGCTGTTAATTCAATAATCACTGAATATGCAGTTTTTGATGAAAGACTTGCTGGTTCTGAAGGTGAAAAGAATGCAAGTGAATATATTAAAACATATTTAGAAGATAACACTTCACTTGTTGCAAGAAATGATGCGTATGTTAAAAATGGTGTTCAAACATTCAAATTTGAATCAGTTTTTTCTGGTGTTTTTGAAACATCACAAAACATTATTTACACATTAAAGTCAAATAAAACCACTGACAAAAAGATTATTATTGGTTGCCACTATGACGCACTTGCTTATGATTTGAATTTAAACAGTGAAACCTATGGCGAAATTGTTGCTTCAGAATCTATCAATGGAAGTGCTGGAAGTGTTGCAACAATGCTTGCTCTTGCAACATATCTTTCTGCAGATGGTTTAGATTTTAATATTGAATTTGTGTTCTTTGGTGCAGGTGAATCAAACAAGGCTGGTTCAAGTTATTATTCAACAGGAATTGCCGATGAAGACAAAGCAAACATCATTTGCATGATTAACTTAAGTCAAATTGCTTATGGTGAGAACTTATATTTTTATATGAACGAAGTTTCAACAAAATCTGCTGACTTTGTTGAAAGTGTGACATATGATGAAAGAGTTGAAATTGAAAGAGTTAACACTGCACATTTAAACAAAATTTTGTTAGATGCAGAGCAAAGTGAACTTGGTCTTAATTACACTCATGTTGCACTTGATTCAGACAATATTAACTTTATGAAAGAAGGTATTGAAACAATTAATATTTTTGCTGGTGATTATTCAAACGGAATTGTTATTGGCAGACAAGAATTTGCTGGCAGTGACCTTATCACATACACACCAGATGATAACATTGCATATATTTTAGAAAACAAAAAAGATTATGTTATTGCTGAAAATTTGTATGAAGTTTATAAAACCATTTTTGTGACAATCACAAATGAAGATTTTGTTTCAACTTTTGAAGCATCAGCAGGGTCAACAGACTTTTTCTATAAGGTTTTCACAAACAGCAATTTGGTGCTTTATTTAACAGTTGTTGTGTTTATTGTTTTGGTTATTGTTGCAATGTATGTTTATTATAAACTTTCAATTAAGGCTTATTATGCAAACATTGAAATGGAATTTTTATCATCAGTTATGAAGATTTCAGACGAAATTGATAAAAGTGGAAAAGATGACACAGTTGCAAAAGTTGTGAGTCAGGTGATTGCAAACGACATTAAAAAAGACAAGGTGATTAAAGTTAAGTCACAAAAGAAAGATAAAGATGATAAATAGAAAAAAGACTTGAAAATTTTCAAGTCTTTTTCTTTTTATAATTAAACAAGCAGCAGGAAAGGGGTGTAAGTTAAAATTTAAGCAAAACAAAAGCAGAACCTAAGTTCTGCTTTTTTATACTAATTAATTTTTAGTTTCATTTTTGAGTTTAGTAAGTTCAATAGAAAGGTTAGCCTTTTTGTTGTTGGCTTTATTTTTATGAATGATTCCTCTTGAAGCCTCTTCATCGATTTTTGAGAAAGTTTCAGGAAGTAATTTTTCAGCCAAAGCAACATCTTTGTCAGCGATAGCCTTGTTAAATTTCTTTATAACAGTTGCAAGTTCGCTGCGTTCGCTTTTGTTGCGAGCGTTATTTCTAATTGCTACTTCTTCTCTTTTCTTTGCTGATTTAATAATTGGCATATATATTTGCTCCTTTGCAATATTACTAGACCCAATTTTATCATAGTTTTTATACTTTTGCAAGTATTTCTTGGAATATTTTTTTATAAATTTCTTTTGGGTAAATTTCAGCATTTGAAACAAAAAATTTAACGCTTGTTTTAACTTCTTTTGAAAGATGTGATTTTGAGTAAATTTTTTGAACCTGTTTTGAAGTTCCAAGATTGCCGTCAAGAACAGTTTTGCCGGTTAGTTTTTTAAGTTTTTCTTTTAAAAAAACATAGTGAGTGCATCCAAGCACAATCGAGTCACAGTTTTCACTTTTATTCAACAGGGCATAAATTTCTTTGTTTAGATTAAATTGATTCAACAATGACTTTTCTGCATAATAACATTCTATGTTTTTTGCGAGTGTTTTGGAGGCATAGTGGCGAGTTTTTGTATTTAATGAATTACTCAGCATTATAAATTTATTTTGTTTTAGGGTGGCTGGAGTGACTGCACAGAATATGTTTTTAAAGCCAAGATTTTTTGCAAGGTTAATTGCTGGTTCTGTTCCAACAAAACAAATGTTTTTAAATGCATTTCGAAGTCTGTCTATTGATGAAGTTGTGGCAGTGTTGCAAGCGAGCACAATGATTTTGATATCATATTTTTGAAGCAGATAAGTGATTATTTGTTTTAAGTATCCAAAAATTTCTTCAGCGGAGTGATTGCCATAAGGTGCATTTTGATTGTCAGCGAAATATAAATAATTTGCTGGCAAAATTTTAACGCACTGAGAGAGTGTTGTGAGCCCTCCAATGCCGCTATCAATAAACAAAATATAGTCTTTTTTCATATTAAATTATATGCAAAATGCAAAAAATTGGTTGTTTTTTAAAAATTAAGCGTTACTGTGACGCGCTCAGACAGAATTTTAACAAAAAAACGAATGATTACTCATTCGTTTTTGGGTGTTTTTTATTAAATTTAAAAGTTTATCTCTCAAATTTAATGGTTTTTGGTTTTGCACCGGTTGGTTTTAATGTGACAGATAAAATTTCATTTTGATTGCAATTGAAAATAAGTTTTGAGTTTGCTTCAACAATTTCAAGAATTTCAGGCATATATAATTCATCAAATTTTTGTTTGTCAGCAATAAGTGTTGTGACGAAGATGTTTCTGCTTCTAGACACGGTTGTGATTCTTTCGATTGATGGAAGTTTTGTGTCTTCTGCGTTAAAAATAAACACGACAATATTGTTTGGAGCAGGAAAGATATCTCTTCTTGTTTCAAGCAAACTTTCAAGAACAGGTTCAAACTTTTCAGCGGTGATATTCATAAAGAAATTTTTGTCATGAACTTCAGCAACATTTGAGTTTGAATCAAGGTAAGTGTAATTTTTGCCAAGTGCTTCTTCAATATCTTCAAATCTGGTGTAAGCATTAACAGTTAAAATTGCTGGTGGGTTATTTGAATGTTTGCATGCTTCAAGAAAGTTAATAAAATATTTTTCAACATCAAATGCAAGATTAAAGGTTGAATCTTCAGCAGGTTCATTGTTATTTATAATCATTGCATTGCAGAAAGAATCAACAAAATGATATTTATCTTTTTGCATATATAATAAATTTCCTGGAAGACCATTTTTTTCTAATTGTTTTTCTTTAAGTTTAATAATTTTTTTCATATAAAACTCCTGTTTTAATATATTTACATTTACATAATAGCACAAAATTATGGCGGTTTTACAACTAAAACAGGGGTGTTTTGCAAAATAAAAAACACACCAAACAAATGTTTGATGTGTTTAAATTTTTATCTTGTTGCAACTTTTCCTCTTGCTTTCATAACGAACAAGAGAACGCAAGTTCCAATAATTGAGCCCAAAACAATAAGCACAAGAGCAGAAGTGTTCAACTTTTTCTTAAAATTAACTGAATAAGAAGCAGTGGTTCCCATTGAGTCAACAACTTTAATTTCATATTTGCCATATTCAGTTCTGCTAATGATGTTGTTATCTTCTTCAGAGTTTAAAATAAATGTTTCTGAAACACCATTATATGTGAGTGTGACAGTGATGTCGCCAACGCCATAAACTTTTAAATATACGCCGTCAGGAACTTTTTCATTTTCTTCTTCTGGTTCTGGTGTGAATTCTTCAATTAAAACTTTTTTGATACCAAATTTAATTGTGAATCTGTTGATGAAAGTTTTTTCAAGTTCAACAGGAATTTCACTTGATGTTGTGAATTTGATGTTAAAGTTCATTTGAGAATCAATTTTATTTGTATATTTTCTAATATCAGTGTGATAAGGCACTGATGCTTCATAAATAACATCGCCAAAAGTGAATGTAGTTTTTGCAAACTTAACAATGGTAAACACATAATAAACAGGGTCTTCCACTTCAACAAGTGGATCATCAGGTTCTTTTGCGTTAACCAAAACTTGATAATAAGCGTCATCGTGATATTCAAGCACGAAGTCATTATTTTTAAGGTTTGCCAAAATGTCTGCAACTGTGTAAATTGTGTCTACAGTTTCAACGGTATCGATACCAAAGTCAGTTCTTTTAACAACGATGTTTTCGATAACATCTTCAAGTTTAATTTCTTGACCGGTTGTTTGGTCAAGGCCAAAATCTCCAAGGTTTTTAACGGTGATTCTGGTTGAATAGTTAAGGGTTGAATCGCTAACGATATAGTCAATATGTTCGCCTGAATCACTGATTGTTTCAGCAACAACATAAATGTTTTGGAATGGGGTAACGCTTGCACCTGCTTCACGGATGTAGAACGATGTTGAATAATAGTTAGCGTTAGGCATTTTTAAATTGTAAGTTGAGTCATAAATTTCAATAGAATATCTTCCGGTTTTTGTGAAGATGATTGAAAATTTGTTATCATCGCTTGCATTTTTTGCATAAA
>JAFQBZ010000036.1 GCA_017399515.1 Clostridia bacterium
CAATAATTTGAGCATAAATCTCATTTGTTGAACGATAAACATTAAGTCTAGGCATATCAGCAGTACCTTTCAAGGTATGTCTAATACGACTATGTTTTGCTTTTCTAACTTCATTTTTGTCTACTTTCTTAAACATAACTCTACTCCTTACTTCTTACCTGTTTTCTTAATTTCTTTTCTTCTAACATGTTCGTTAGTATAGTAGATACCATATCCATGATATGGTTCAACTTTCTTGTTAGCCTTAATATCTGCTGCAAATTGACCAACTTGTTCTTTGTTGATGCCTGCAACTAAAATTTCAGTTGCTGATGGACATGTAACAGTTAAACCTGCTGGAATTTCCATATTTACAGGGTGTGAAAAACCGATATTTAAAACTAATTTGTTGCCTTGAACAGCACATTTGTAACCTACACCGTTAATAGTAACAGATTTTGTGAATCCTGTTGAAACACCTGTAACCATGTTAGCGATGAGTGCACGATATAAACCGTGTTTTGCATTTGTATCTTTTTGATTGTCATTAGCGACTAATAAAATAGCGTTTTTACCTGCTTGTTCTACCTTTGTAACTGAAATGTTACCAAGAACTTGTTGCTTAAGTTCGCCTTTTGGACCTTTAACAGCAACAACATTTGATGCATCAACATCAACAGTAACATTTTCTGGGAGAACAATCGGAGCTTTACCAATACGACTCATACTCTTCTATCCTCCTTACCATACATAGGCGAGAACTTCGCCACCAATACCGAGCTTTCTAGCTTCTCTGTCTGTCATAACACCCTTAGATGTTGAAACAATAACAATACCAAGACCACCAAGAACTTTTGGTAAATCTTGAGCACCAGCATAGATTCTTCTACCTGGTTTAGAAACTCTTTTAAGTCCAGTAATAACTTTTGATTTGTTTACATATTTCAAGCTAATAACAAGATTTTTATTTTTGCCAGCATCAACTTCTTCGAATGCAGAAATGTAACCTTCATCAAGCAAGATTTGTGCAATTGATTTCTTCATGATTGAAGTTTCAAGTGTAACAGTTTCATGTCTTGCTGTTTGAGCATTTCTAATTCTTGTGAGCATATCTGCGATAGAATCATTAACCATTTTCTTCTTTTCCTCCTATATTACCAGCTAGATTTTTTAATTCCAGGAATTTGACCTTTATATGCAAGTTCTCTAAAACAGATACGGCAGATGCCATATTTTCTAAGAACTGAATGAGGTCTTCCACAAATTGAACATCTTGTGTATTCACGAGTTTTATATTTTTGTGGAGCCTGTTGTTTATTAATCATTGATTTTTTTGCCATTTTTCTCTCCTTGCTTACCTTAATTTCTCGCTAGGCCTTAAAAGGCATTCCCATAAGTTTGAGAAGCACTCTAGCTTCATTGTCAGTTTTTGCAGTTGTAACGAAATTGATATCAAAACCTCTAATCTTTTCGATCTTATCATAGATAATTTCTGGGAAGATTAATTGTTCTTTAATACCATATGAATAGTTACCTCTACCATCAAAACCTGTGGTAGCATCAATACCTCTAAAGTCACGAACTTTTGGAAGCGCGATAGCAATAAGTCTATCTAAGAATTCATACATTCTGTTTCCACGAAGAGTAACTTTAGCACCAACTTTTTGACCTTCACGAAGTTTAAAGTTTGCAATAGATTTTTTAGCAGATGTAACAACTGGTTTTTGTCCAGAAATAGAAGCAAGTTCTTCAACAGCAATGTTGAAACTCTTAGAGTTGTCTTTTTCTGCACCAAGTCCCATGCTTAAAACGATTTTTTCGATTTTTGGAACTTCGTTAATGTTTTTGTAACCGAACTCTTTTAAGAGTGCAGGAACTACTTCATTAACATATTTGTCTTTTAATCTAACGCCTGTTTCGATTTTCTTTGTTGCCATAATTTTCTACACTCCTCTTTGAGCACTTCTACCAGTTTGTGGCTTTTTTGCTACTGCAACTTTTGTTGCTTTTTCTTCAGACTTAACTGATTTTGTAACTTTCGACTTTTCTGTTTTAGCAGTTTTTTCTGCTTTCTTTGTTTCTTTTGCTTCAGCAGTTTCTGCTTTAGCAGCTTTTTTTACTTTTGCATCTTTGCTGAATTTAACATCTAAAACAGCACCGCATTTTGGGCAAACTCTAACCTTTTTGCCATCAACAACTGTGTGTTTAACACGAATTGCTTTATCACATTTAGAGCAGATAACATTAACATTAGAAACATCAATAGTTCCTTCAGTTTTAATGATTTCACTCTTATCTTGAGCAGTTCTAGCCTTTTTTGCTTTGGTGATAATGTTAACACCTTCAACAATAAGTCTAACTGAATCTTTATTTTTCTTTACTGCGAGTACCTTTCCCTTTTTACCAGAGTCTTTTCCGGAATTAACTAAAACGGTATCGCCTACTTTAACACTAACCTTCATTTATCCTTCCTCCTATAAAACTTCTGGTGCAAGTGAAATGATCTTCATAAATTTTGGATTAGCACGAAGTTCACGAGCAACAGGTCCAAAGATACGAGTACCTTTTGGATTACCATCATTATTGATAATAACTGCAGCATTGTCGTCAAATTTGATGTAACTGCCGTCTTCTCTACGAACGCCCTTTGTTGATCTTACGATAACAGCGGTAACAACATCACCCTTTTTAATAGCAGCGCCTGGTGTAGCAGATTTAACAGAAGCCTTAATAATGTCGCCAATATTAGCAGTTTTAACAACTGATCCACCGGTAACGTGGAAACACATAATTTCTTTAGCACCTGAGTTGTCAGCAACTCTAAGTCTAGTTTGTGGTTGTATCATAACTAATTTCTCCTACTCATTATTTAACTTTTTCAACAATACGAACAAGTCTCCATCTCTTATCTTTGCTGATTGGACGAGTTTCAGCAATTTCAACTGTATCGCCAATATCACAAATGTTTTCAGGATCGTCTGCTTTAACTTTTGTTGAGTGATTAAGTGTTTTTCCGTATACAGGGTGTAAAACCTTTGTTTTGATAAGAACTACGATTGTTTTGTCCATTTTATTAGAAACAACTTCACCGATTCTTGTTTTTCTTTCATTTCTTACGATTTCATTTGCCATACTTTTTCACCTTAACCTTTAACTTCTGCATCGACTTTTGCAGATTTTTTTGTTGTTTTCTTTGGAGCCGCTTTTGGAGCCTCAACCATTCCAAGTTCTCTTTGTCTCATAACGGTTTTAACTCTAGCAATGTTTCTCTTGCAAACTGAAATTTGCATATTGTTTGCTAAACTTCCTGTTGCATGAGTGAATCTTAAATTGAATAATTCAGACTTAAGACTTGCAAGTTTTTCAGCAAGTTCTTTATCTGTTAATGAACTAATTTCATTGATTTTCATAATTATTCAGCCTCCTTCTCGGTAGCAGCTGCTTCTTGTGCTTCTCTTGAAATAATCTTTGTAGCGCAAGGAAGTTTGTATTGTGCTTTCTTAAGAGCCTTAATCATTAACTCTTTAGAGTTAGCAGTAACTTCAAAAATAACTCTACCTGGTTTAACGACAGCAACCCAATATTCTGGAGAACCTTTACCAGAACCCATACGAGTATCTGCAGGTTTCTTTGTTACTGGTTTGTCTGGGAAAACATCAATCCAAACTTTACCACCTCTTTGGAAGCATCTGTTGATTGCGATACGACCAGATTCAAGTTGGTTTGATGTCATCCAACATGGTTCAAGAGCAACAAGACCATATTCACCGTAAGCAAGTTTGTTGCCACGAGTAGCCTTTCCTGTCATTCTGCCTCTTTGAACTTTTCTTCTTTTAACTCTTTTTGGCATTAACATATTAGTTCTTACCTCCTTCTACATTTTTAGCGAGGTTAACTTTACCAAGGATTTCTCCTTTGTAAATCCAAACTTTAACACCAAGTCTTCCATAGATTGTGCCTTCAGCGAAGCCATAATCGATGTCTGCTCTAAGTGTTTGAAGTGGAATTGAACCATAGTGTAATGTTTCACTTCTAGCGATTTCAGCATTGTTGATACGGCCAGAAACCATAACTTTAACACCTTTAACGCCAGCCTTTTGACATCTTGCAATTGCTTGTTTCATTGCACGACGACAAACGATTCTTTGATCTAATTGTTGAGCAATACTTTCAGCAACGAGTTGTGCATCAAGGTCAGGAGTTTTAATTTCAATAACATTGATATTAACTTCCTTCTTTCCTGCTACTTTAGAAATAGCAGCCTTCATAGCCTCAACACCTGCACCTTTTTGACCGATAACCATACCAGGTCTAGAAGTATAGAGTGAAAGTAAAACTTTATTTTCATTGCTTCTTTCAATAACTACTTTTGAAATTCCACAATTTTTATATTTGTTTTCAATGAATTCACGAATTTTGTTATCTTCAAGAATGTAAGCAGCCATATGCTTTTTATCAGCAATCCAGTTGCTATCCCAACTCTTGTTAATACCAACTCTAATTCCGTGTGGATTAACTTTTTGTCCCATATTTCCTCCTTGACCTTATTAAGCCTTTTTCTCATCAAGAATAATTGTGATGTGGCTTGTTCTTTTCTTGATTGAGTGTGCTCTACCCTTGCTTACAGGTTGGAATCTTTTTAAAGTTGCAGCCCCGTCAGCATAGCATTCAGCAACATATAAGTTTGCTTTGTTCATACCTAAATTGTTTTCTGCGTTAGCACCAGCGCTTTCTAATACTTTAACAGCATATTCAGCACCAACATTTGGCATATTCTTTAAAATAGCAAGTGCCATTGCATAGTCCTTACCACGAATGAGGTTAAGAACGATTCTTACCTTTGATGGAGAAACTCCAAGATTTTTAGCGATTGCTCTAGGTCTTTTATCAGCATTTTGAGCATTTCTTTCTGCTCTTTCTCTTTGTCTTGTAGCCATTATTTACCTCCCTTCAAAGACTTCACACCAGCATGACCTTTGTATGTTCTTGTAGGTGCGAATTCACCGAGTTTGTATGAAACCATCTCAGCAGTGATATAAACCGGAATATGTTTTCTTCCATCATAAACAGCGATTGTGTGACCAACCATATCTGGAACGATAGTTGAAGATCTTGACCAAGTTTTAATAGCGTGCTTTTCATTAGATGCGTTCATAGTTTCAATTTTCTTCATAAGGCTCTCATCTACGAATGGGCCTTTCTTAACTGATCTACTCATCTCTTTGTCTCCTAATTAATTCGTTTAACCATAAGTTTATTGGTTCTATTCTTTTTCTTTCTAGTCTTGTATCCAAGAGCAGGTTTGCCCCATGGAGTCATAGGACCAGCGTGTCCAACAGGTGCTCTACCTTCACCACCACCGTGTGGGTGATCAACAGGGTTCATAGCAGAACCACGAACGGTAGGTCTAACGCCCATATGTCTCTTAACACCGGCTTTACCGATTGATGTGATTTCATGTTCGATATTGCCAACTTGACCGATTGTTGCACGGCAAGCCTCAGGAACTTTTCTCATTTCGCCTGATGGCATTCTAAGTGTAGCATAGCCACCCTCAAGTGCCATGAATTGTGCTGAAATACCAGCACTTCTAGCAATTTTACCACCTTTTCCAGGGTTGAATTCGATGTTGTGAACAACTGAACCAACAGGAATGTTTGTAAATGCAAGTGTGTTACCAACTTTGATTTCTGCGTTTGCACCACTTTCAACAGTGTCGCCAACTGCAAGACCAACAGGAGCCAAGATGTATCTCTTTTCACCATCAGCATAGTTTAAAAGTGCGATGTATGCTGATCTGTTTGGATCGTATTCGATTGAAGCAACCTTTGCAGGAATGCCATCTTTATTTCTTCTAAAGTCGATTACACGATATTTTTGACGGTTTCCACCACCAATATGTCTAACAGTAATTCTTCCGTAAGAGTTACGGCCACCAGTTTTCTTCTTTGTTTCAAGAAGTGTTTTTTCAGGAGTTTTAGAAGTAATTTCAGCAAAAGATGAAACTGCTCTAAATCTTTGTCCTGCGCTGGTAGGATTTGATTTTTTAATTGCCATATCTATCTATCTCTCCTTCCTTGATTAAGACAAACTGTCGAAGAACTCGATAGATTTGCTATCACTAGAAAGTTGAACAATTGCTTTTTTGTAATTGCCTGTAAGACCTTCAGTTCTTCCTTGTCTCTTAATTTTTCCGTATACATTCATAGTATTAACGCTAGCAACTTTAACTTTGAAGATTTCTTCAACTGCTGCTTTGATTTGAGTTTTTGTAGCCTTTTTTGCAACTTTGAAATAATATTTCTTGTTAGCAATGTCAGCATAACTCTTTTCAGAAAGGATAGGTTTTAAAATGATATCTTGAGCCACCATTATTTATTGCCCTCCTCGATTTTCTTGATTGCGTCTTTTGTGATAACAACATAGTCGCTTGAAACAAGGTCATATGTGTTTAAGATGTCTGCAGTTGTAACTTCAACATCTGCAAGGTTTGAAAATGCACGAAGTGCGTTTTCGTTAACGCCATCAGTAACAACTGTTACATTTCTGTTTGCTTTTAAAGCGTCAAGAACTTTAACAGCCTCTTTTGTTTTTGGTTCGATGCTCATATCGTCAACAACGATGATTGCTTTTTCAGCCATCATAGTTGAAAGTGCAGAAATAAACGCACCTCTTCTCATTTGAGCATTCATTTTCTTTTCGAAATCTCGTGGCTTTGGAGCAAATACAACGCCACCATGTACCCATTGTGGTGAACGGATAGAACCTTGTCTTGCTCTTCCTGTGCCTTTTTGTCTCCAAGGTTTTCTTCCACCACCAGCAACTTCACTGCGAGTAAGTGTAGACTTTGTACCTTGTCTTTGATTTGTTAAATAGCAAACAACTGCTTGATGAATCAATGCTTCATTGTAAGGAGCCTTGAAAACTTCATCAGAAAGTGTAATTTTGCTAACTTCTTGTCCTTGTAAATTTAAAACTTTAGTTTGCATTATTTATTCCCTCCAACTTATGCTTTAACAGCACTGCAGATTGTAACCACACTGCCTTTCGCTCCTGGAATAGCACCCTTAATTAAAATAAGGTTTCTATCAGCATCGACTTTTGCAATTTCAAGGTTTTGAATTGTAACCTTTTCGTCACCCCAGTGACCAGGAAGTTTACGATTCTTGAAAACTCTTGATGGTGTTGAGTTAGCACCAAGTGAACCAGGTGATCTGTGAACAGGGCCAACACCGTGTGTCATTTCTTGCATGTGAGCATTCCATCTTTGAACATTACCAGAGAAACCGTGACCTTTTGATTGACCAGAAACATCAACTTTTTCTCCAACTGTGAAAATGTCACATTTGATTTCGCTGCCAAGTTGTAAACCTTCAGCAGAAATCTTGAATTCTTTTAAATATTTCTTTGCTGAAACATTTGCTTTCTTTAAATGTCCAGCGACAGGTTTTGTAATTCTGCTTTCTTTTGTATCCATGTAAGCAAGTTGAACTGCATTATAGCCATCTACAGCCTCTGTCTTAATTTGTGATACATAGCAAGGACCTGCTTCAATAA
>JAFQBZ010000037.1 GCA_017399515.1 Clostridia bacterium
AAACACAAGAGTTCTTGCTTACAACAACTCAACAAGCGTTCTTGACAGATACACATTCCCAACAACAAAGGGAACAACAATTGTTAAGGGCACAGTCGAGGCTAAAGAAGTTCAAATGCTTGTTAATAAATATATAAGCCTTTATAAACAAAGAATTCAAAGTATGATTAACAGTTCAACTGTTCAAGCAAACTCTGAAATTAAGAGATATGTTGAAGGAATGAAGAGAAAGTTCACAGCAGACTTTGGTAGAAATATGAAGTACACTAAGGAAGTTAGAGAAGAACTTTCAAGACACATTGAACGCATTAAACTTCAAGGTGATAAGGCTGACAAGAAACTTCTTTCAGAACTTCAAGATTATGTGAAGAGGTTTAAACAATCAGACTATGCACTCGAAGAAGAAATGAAGAAATTAGGTATTGATATTTCAGGCATTAAACTTAAAAAATAAACTTAAAAATCAATAAACTTTTGCCACTTTTTTGTGGCAAAAGTGGTTATTGATTTGCTAGATTTTTTTGTATGTTATATACTATATATGAGGAGAAATTTTGATTATGGCAAGAAGTATTCCAAAATCAACGAAGGTTAAAGTTCAGTTTTTTAAAGGCCTTAATTTTTCGGATATTTTCGTAGTTTTATTTGCTTTAATTCTTGTGGCTCTTGCAATGACCACATCGTTTGGATTAGTTCCAAAACTCGTTATATCTGGTGTTATTGTCTTTATCACAGTTGCATTGTTTATGAGTTTTGAACCTGAAGTTAGGCTTTATAAACAATTAGGTGATTTGCTTAAATTCTGGTTTGGTATAAACACATATAAAAAGATGAAAGGCAACTCAAAAAACAATGTAAAACAATTACTTCCTTATGTTGGAATTTTAGAGCAAGAATATGATGAAAAACATATGATTGGTATCATCGACTACAAAGAGTATTTTGGTGCCGCTCTTGAAATCAACTCGATTCAATTCCATATGCTTTCAGAGCAAAGACAAAATTCTTACATTGACACACTTGAAAGTGCACTCAAAACAATTTCAGCAGAAGATTTGGCAGCGTTATATAAACTTCAAAGACCTATGGTTTTTGATAACTATATCGACAACGAATGCAAAAAGAGAGAGGAAATTTTGGATTCAGTTCGTAATGGTTCAACAAACATTAACGAGGCTAGACCAAGACTTGAAATTGCTGAGGCTCGTATCAAGAACCTTGAGTCAATGAATGTAGACAGTGAATTTCCGGTTTTTAAAGATCACTTATATCTTGCATTTTACAGTAAAACAATTAAGGGTTTGCTTCAACTTATTAACTTTGCAGCAAGCACTATTGAAAGTGGTTCTGGTGGTGCATTAGAACCAAAAATTTTAGACAGAAAACAAACAGCAATCTTTTTGAAGAGTTATTACACAACTAACTTTGACGAAAGAGATGTTAAAAGTATGGATCCAAAAGATTTAATGGATTGGATTGCTCCAGAAAAAGTTTCTTTTGGTATCAAATCTTGTACAATTGATGGAAACGCTTATGCTTTCTATGAACTTTCAGAATATCCACTTGCAGTTCCAAATGCATGGGGAAGAACATTCTTCTCAATTCCAGGTGCTAAAATTTGTGTAAAGTTTAAACCTGTTGAACAAGCAGAATCTGAAAAGCGACTTGATAAAGCAATCATGGACGTTAGAATTCAGGCTTCTGAAGGTAGCCGTAAGGCATCATCAGTTCTTGAGTTCCAAACTCACCTTGAAACACTTACTGAACTTATCCAAACAATTAAACAAGGTTCTGAAGTTTTGTTTGATACAAACATCTATATGATGATTGAAAACGAACAAAAGAAAGCCTTTAAAACCCAAATCATGAGAGCAGGTTTTAGAGCATATGACCTTTTTGGTAAACAAAAAGAAGCATTTACTAACTGTAATATTTCAAGACGTATGACAATCAATCGTTTTGAAAGAGGTATTAACTCATCATCACTCGCTGCAATTTTCCCATTCGTTTCAGACGCTATTCAAGACCCTAAAGGTTTCTATCTTGGTATGAACAGTGAACCGGTGTTCATTGACTTCTTCCAAAGAGATAAAGAAAGAATTAACTCAAACATGGTTATCATGGGTAAATCTGGTTGCGGAAAGTCATTCTGTACCAAATCAATTCTTGCTAACCTTGCTGCTGATAACAGTAAAATCTTTATTCTTGACCCTGAAAAAGAATACGACATTATTGCTAGAAATATGTATGGTAAAGTTATTGACGTTGGTTCTGCGAGAGAGGGTAGAATCAATCCACTTCAACCAAACGCTTCACAAGATGACGAAGATAGTGGTGGCGGAAATGTTGCACTTGCGATGCACATGCAGTTCCTTGAAACATTCTTCGGTATGATTCTTGAAGGTATAACCATGGACGGTATGGAACTTTTGAATGAAGCACTTAAAGAACTTTATGCAAAATTCGGTATCAACAACCAAACACAAATTGAAAAGGTTAAACCTGAACAATTTCCTATCATGCAAGACTTATATAACTATATTTGTGAAAAGCATGATAATGCGACAGATGATTATAACAGAAACAACTATAAGATTTTAAAAATCTATTTAAACAAGTTCGCTGAAGGTGGTAGAAACGCCCAACTTTGGAACGGTCCTTCAACAATTTCTTCAGCAGAAAACTTCATCGTGTTTAACTTCCAGTCACTTCTTGCTAACAACGCAGGTGCCGTTGCTAACGCACAAATGCTTCTTATCATGAGATGGCTTAACAACGAAGTTATTAACAATAAAGACTACAACGCTAAATATCATACAACTCGTAAGATTATCGTTGTTATCGACGAAGCCCACGTATTTATCGATCCTAAGCAAACCGTTGCTCTTGACTTCATGCAACAAATGGCTAAGCGTATTCGTAAGTACGCAGGTTCACAAATTGTTATTACACAAAACATTAAAGACTTTACCGGTTCGCCTGAAATCGCTAGAAAATCTACTGCGATTATCAATGCGTGCCAATACTCACTTATCTTTGCGCTTGCTCCTCAAGATATGAATGACCTTGTTATTCTTTATGAAAAGGCAGGTAAGATAAATGAAAAAGAACAAGATACAATCACATCAAACCCAAGAGGAAGAGCGTTCTTGATGACTTCAACTTATTCAAGAACTAATGTAGATGTTTTGGTGAATGATAGAATTCGTAACTTGTTTGAAAAATTACGCGACGACATAAAAGTTTAAAACTTTTTAAAGGAGAAAAAACTAGAGTATGGTTAAACTATTTTCGCTTATATCAGGATTATTTACGGCCACAAATCATGGCTCTAGTTTTGTATCCTCAATTGGGATATTTTTTGCTTTTATCGGCAGATTTATTGTAAACGCATTTAGTGGCTTATTAAACTGGCTTATTGCTCGTTCTTGGGACATCATTAAATTCGTGCTTGGTCTTATGGAAGCATTCGAATATATGATTAACTCATTTATCGGTATTAAAACAGTTCAAATGCCAAATGGTTCTTATGAACTTAGAGGAACAACTATTCAAGATATTGTTGATTATGCAAATGGTGTTTCTGCAGGTCAAACAACAAGTTTTGTTACAATTTTAGCAAACACTTTTAAAGCACTTATGGGTGTTGCTATTGTTCTTTTAATTATCTTTACAATCGTTGCAATGATTAAGCAAGAATATGCTCATGCAACAAGCGGGTCTTCTGACCCTGAAGGCAACAATAAAAAACCTATTATTATGGGTA
>JAFQBZ010000038.1 GCA_017399515.1 Clostridia bacterium
AACGACATAAGTCTTTGTTGGATCTGTAATGCTTTCGTCAGATTCGTTAAATCCAACAGTTGCAGAAACAGAGTTTGTTGTGAATGCAAGGTTGTTTTCAGTTGGATAGTACTTAAGAACACCATTGTCATTCTTCATATAAGTATCACAAATTGTAACAATTGAAGCACCAGCATTATGGTTGTAATAGAACATAAATGCATAGTAACCTTTGTTCATATTTGTAACAGTATAGTAACCTAAGTCGTCAAACGCACCTTCAACGGCACCAACATCAGGTTTCAAAGTATGGATAACTATATCAGCACCATAAGTTGAAAGAACTGAACTTAAGGCTGTTGTGTCTAATGAGTACACTGCTTTAGCATATAAGAATGCTTGATATTGTGCTGGAGAAAGAACAACAAGTTTAACAAAGTCGCCATTATTTGGTGAATAGTAAACAACTTTGCTGTTATCAATATCAAAGAATGTTACAGAATCTAAGTAATCTTCATGAATCTTGAGGTTATTAGATGCTGAATCTAAGATAATATTATCATTCTTGAAGTTTCCACTTCCCTCTGTTTCTTCATCGGTCTCGATAGTGAATTGAATTGAAGAGTAACCTTGAAGAACATATAAGTTCTGATCGATTTCAGTTGAAGTAGAGAGGACTTCAACCTTTTCTAAGGTTGCCCCTGCAAGTGAACCCACACCAACAAATTCAACATCGGCATAGAGCACTCCACTTTCAGTGTAGTAATTAATAACTCTTGCATAAACATTTTGATTAACAATTTCGTTAATTGTTGTTATGTTAAGAGCATTTCCAGCAGCGTCTTTAAGTGATTCAATCAATAATTGATCGAATACCAAATAACAAATAAATTGTGTATCTGGATATGGTGAACCCATTGTTGATGGGTTTGGAAGTTCTGACAATTTAGCGTATAAGAGTTTTGTTGGATCACTAGGATCAACAGTATAACTTCCATCTGCATAATACATAGCGTTTTGACTATAAGTATCATCCCAAACAAATCTATGGAGATCTGTGTTATAAATGTATCCAAGTTTATGTGTTTCTAAGTGTTCGTTGTAAACACCTTCACCCACTTCTTCACGGATATATTCATGATATACAGTTTGTAAAATGTAATATTTGTTGTAGATAAATTCAACATATCGGCCATTTTCATCGCCATCCCATGTATAGAAGTATACGGCTTTTGAATCTTCAGGATTGTTTGTGACATACTTAGCACAAATATAGATATTTCTGTTAAGTATTCCAGATATGTCTAAGTCAAAGTAATTAGACATATATGCTGTGCCATCTTCAGCAATCTTGATTTCAACTTCATACCAACCTTCTTTTGTGCAAGTTCCAGAATTTTGTAATAAGTTCTCCCATTTTGAAATAATTGTCAAAATGCTTGTTCCATATGGATAAGGTGTTGTATCACTAATAGTTGAACTAAGTGTGATATTATCACCATCTTTATCAATTGTAACTCTAAGAGAACCATCACCTGTAATACTTACGCAAACAGTTGGAACGAATGTTTGAACTTCATATTCACATTCTAAGTATACATTTGATTTAAGATTTTCAATGTTAAGAACAATATAGTTAACATCAACAGGAACTCCAACATATGTAAATGGTTTAGAAAGAGTTGTTACAAATTCTGCATTATATGCTGAACATGTTTCAATTCCAATATTATCAAATACATAGTTAATTCTAAAGTTCTCTTTATCTGGTTGAATTACACCATCTAAGTAAATGTTTTGAACTTCAACAAGTCTGGTTGTTGTGTTGAACTTGAATTCAATTGTAACAATGTGAACAACAGAATCAACACTGTAAGTAAGGTAAACTTTTGACAAGTACTTACCTGCAGTCTTTGGAACTATAAGCAATTTTTCATCTGTGAAGAATTGAACAGAACTGTCAATCTTATAGTTTTCAAATCCATAGTTTGTTGCAGAATCATATGCATTTGTTAAATGATATAAACCTGATAATTGAGCAAAGTCTTGGTCATATTGATCAAGTTTGTTGTCAATATCAACAGTATAGAGATTTGTAGAATATCTGCCGAATAATGTGAATGCATTATTTTCAGATAAGTTTTCTGACATTGTAACTTCAATTGTGTTTGAACCAACCTTGAATAAATCTCTAAGAGCAGTGACTGAACTGCTTAAGTCACCACCATTGTCAATAACAGAATGATAATAAAGTTGCATCATCATGTTATAGTCAAGTGTCCAATAATTGTCATTTGAATCTAATGTGTAACTTGGAGTGATGAAACTTTCACCATAACCAATTTGAAGAAGATCAATACCATCACCGTCAGGGTTGAACTCTGAACTTGTGTTAAGTGATTTATAAGTATAACCTGTCATTCTAAGAAGCATTTGATGTAATGAATAATTTGTTCCATTAACATTTGCAATTGCTTCGTTAAACTTAGAGCCAAATCTTAATTTGAATTTAACATTTTGTCCGTTATAACCTGCATAAGCAGCATTGTTTGCAAGTTCACTAATAATGTTAAATGAGTTAGTTGTGAGGTCACCAAATTGAACTTTATACGCAGCGTCAGGTGAAGCAAAGTTGTTTCTTTGACTGTCTACGCTCCAGAATGTGTTCAAACTTATATCAATTGAATATTCATTGGTTTCCCATACAACATAAACAATAATATAATGTTCGTCAGCCTTTTCATTATCACCAAGTCTTTCTGGTGCGTTGATTTGGTTGTATTCTGTTTCAATAGAACCTGTGTATAAGTAAACATTACCGTTAGCAATAGCATTTGTAGAATCAAGTGCCATTGTTTCAGCAAAGTTTCTATTCAATAACTTGTAATCCTCATAGTTATAGTTAACAAATGAATAACCTTTATATTCATAACCAAGTCTTAAGTAAAGTAATGTATTTTGTGTATCAAATTTGAATGTGTTAAGTTTGTTTGTAAGTCTAGTATAAGTTGTTGTAACCATTCCATTATTGTTTTCTGTTCCAGCAATTGTTGGAGAAACAGGATATGCCATTGAAGAAGTGTTTCCATCTGGAGTTTCAATGTAATCAATGAAGTAATCATTTGCAGTCCATCCAGCATAGAATGTGATTGTGCTGTCTTCTGCATCAATAATGCCATCTTCTACAAGTTTTAATACAATTTCTTCAGTAAGTCTAGGGTCTGAATATTCTCCGTTTTCATCTTTTTCTGATACTA
>JAFQBZ010000039.1 GCA_017399515.1 Clostridia bacterium
ACCACATCACAGTTGAGGAGGTGTAATATGAAAATGGAATTATCACCAAAACAAATTGTTACCGAACTTGATAAATATATCATCGGTCAAGATGATGCTAAAAAAGCAGTTGCAATTGCACTTAGAAACAGATATAGAAGAAGTAAACTTCCACAAGAAATGCGTGAAGAAATCACTCCAAAAAATATCATTATGCAAGGTCCAACCGGTGTTGGTAAAACTGAAATTGCAAGGCGTCTTGCTAAACTTGTGAAGGCTCCTTTTGTTAAAGTTGAAGCAACAAAGTTTACCGAAGTTGGTTATGTTGGAAGAGATGTTGAATCAATCATTAGAGATTTAGCGGAAGCATCAATTCGTCTTGTTAAAAAAGAAAGATTTGATGAAGTTCGTGAAAAAGCAGAAAATGCAACTTATGAAAGACTTGTTCAAGCATTATTCCAAAGTTATAAAACAAAACACCCTGATATGGCTGATGACACAATCAAAGACCATATTGTTGAAGATATCAAAGCACATAAACTTGACAATGAAATTATTGAAGTTGAAGTTTTAGAAGAAAACAACTCAATGCAAATGCTTGGTGGAATGGGTATGGAAATTAACATCAGCGAAATGCTTGGTGGAATTTTGCCTAAAAAGAAAAGAAAGAAACGCCTTGCAGTTGTTGATGCAAAACATATCTTCTTGAATGAAGAAAGTGAAAAACTTATCGATATGGACAATGTTTCAGCAGAAGCCATTAGAAGAGCAGAGCAAGACGGCATTGTGTTTATTGATGAAATTGATAAAATTACAGGAAAGACAGGTTCTGGTTCACATGGTCCAGATGTTTCAAGAGAGGGTGTGCAAAGAGATTTGCTTCCAATCGTTGAAGGTTCAACTGTTTCAACAAAATATGGCCCTATTAGAACAGACTTTATTTTGTTCATTGCAGCAGGTGCTTTCCACTTGAGTAAAATTGAAGACTTGATTCCTGAACTTCAAGGTCGTTTCCCAACAACTGTTGCACTTTCAAACATTACTTATGAAGATTTTGTGAAAATTTTGTCTGACACTGAAAACTCACTTATTCTTCAATATACAAGTCTTCTTGGTGTTGACAACATTAAACTTGACTTTACTAAAGACGGCATTGAAGAAATTGCAAGAATTGCAGTGCTTGCAAATGAAACTAATGAAAACATCGGTGCAAGAAGACTTCATTCAATTATGGAAAGTTTGCTTGAAGATGTTTCATTCAATGCAACAGGTGATCACCCTGTGATTGTGATTACCATTGACAAAAAATATGTTGACGAACATTTATCAAACATCTGTAAAAAGTTTGACCTTAGCAAATATATTTTGTAAAATATGAACATAATAGACAAGGAGGGAATGATTATGCTTAATGCTGGAATTATGACTAGTGATGAATTTGATGAAATCATTGGTGAAAAAGATGTATGTGTTATCGACTTTTCTGCCTCTTGGTGTGGACCATGCAGAATGATGGCTCCAATTTTAGAAGATATTTCTGATAAATATAAAGGCAAGTATTATTTCTATCAAATAGATGTTGATAGTGCAGAAGAACTTGCACAAAAGTTTGAAATTTCTGCTGTTCCAACAATTGTTGTTTTTGCAAAAGGCAAAGAAGTTGGAAGAACATCTGGTTATCAAGAATTTGATGAATTTGAAAAGTTTTTACTTGAAACTGTTAAAAAGGCTGATTAATTTCAGCCTTTATTTTTTTGCAAAAAACGCAGTAATTTTGCAAAAAGAACGCTTTTTATGGTTAAAAAGTGAAGAAATTTTAAAATTTTGCGAAAAATATTAAAAAGTGTATTGATTTTTTGTTATAAAAATGTTACCATTGTATTATCAAATTAGGGAGATAAATATGGAAAGAAAAATGTTTTATTTAGACCATGCGTCAACAACTCCACTTTCACCTGAAGTATATAAAAAGATGCTTGAGTGTTATGCAAAGTGTCAAGGTAACAACACAAGTGTTTACGCAATTGGCAGACAAGCAAACTATGAACTTGAAATGGCAAGGGCAAAAGTTGCAAAAGCAATTGGTGCTGAGCCAAGCGAAATCTATTTCACATCTGGTGGAACAGAAGCAAACAACTGGGCAATAAAGGGAATTGCAAGAGCAAACCGAGCAAGGGGAAATCACATTATCACATCACAAATTGAACACCCTTCAGTTTTAGAGTCTTGCAAAGAACTTGAAAAAGAAGGTTTCAAAGTTACATATGTTCCTGTTGATGGAAATGGTGTTGTTGATTATGCTTCAATCATTAAGGCGATTGGTCCTAACACAATTTTAATTTCAATTATGACAGCAAACCACGAAGTTGGTTCACTTCAGCCAATTCGTGCAATTGCAGAACTTGCAAAACAAAACGAAGTTTATTTCCACACTGATGCGATTTCTGCTGTTGGAAATGTAAACCTTTCAGTTAAAGACCTTGGTGTTGATGCACTTTCAATTTCAGCACATAAAATTAATGGTCCAAAAGGTGTTGGTGCACTTTATATTAAGGCTGGCACAAACATTGATAAATTTATGTCTGGTGGCAGACAAGAAAATAACTTAAGAGCAGGAACCGCAAATGTTCCAGTATGTGCAGGTTTTGGTGTTGCTATTGAAAATGCAACAACAGACCTTGAAGACAAGGTTCGTGAAGTTAGAGTTCTTAGAAAATATTTCCAAAAGAAAATTTCAGAAGAAATTCATAACATTGCACTTAACGGTCACCCAACACAACGCTTACCAGGCAACTGTTCAATCACATTTGAAGGTGCTGAAGCAGAAGCAGTTGTTATGCTTCTTGACAAAGAGGGAATTTGTGCTGCAATGGGTTCAACATCTGATTATCAAACAAACACTCCATCACACATTCTTCAAGCAATGGGTAAAGATTCAGAAACAATTAGATCAACTGTTAGATTCACACTTGGTTCTGAAATCTCAAGAGAAGAAATTGATGATATTGTTGAAACAATTAGAAAAGTCGTGAAAAAAGTTAGAAGTATTTCTGCTATAAGAATTTATAAGAATAAGGTGGAATTATAGTATGTATTCAAACAAAATTATGGAAGAATTTTATAATCCACAAAATTATGGCGTAATCAAGGGTGCTAGTGGAGTTGGAAAAGTAACTTCTGATGTTGGAAGTGAAATTATTAAAATTTTTATTAAAGTTGAAAAAGATAAAATTGTAGATGCACA
>JAFQBZ010000040.1 GCA_017399515.1 Clostridia bacterium
ATGAGCTTTGTCTTCCAACAGAAGAAAAGGGTGTGCTTCTTCCTTGTGGAACTAGTGGAATATTTATTGGAGAAGAATAATGGAAGTTTTATACGAAGATAATCATATTGTGGTTGTGAGCAAACCTCAAGGCGTGCCAAGTCAAGCAGATGAAAGTGGCGACAAAGATATGCTTACAATGGTTAAAGAGTATGTAAAAGAAAAATATAATAAACCAGGTGAAGCATTTATCGGCTTAGTTCACAGACTTGATAGACCAACCGGTGGCGTTATGGTTTTTGCAAGAACAAGCAAAGCGGCTTCAAGACTTGCAGAACAAATGAAAGAGGGTGACTTTGATAAGAGTTATCTTGCTGTTGTTTGTGGAAGACCAAGAGAGCAAAAAGGCAAACTTGTGAACTATTTAAAGAAAGATCCAAAAACAAATATGGCAAAGATTGTTCCTCAAACAGAAGATGGCGCAAAAAGGGCTGAACTTGATTATGAAGTTTTAGAGCATAATAATGAAACAAATAGAAGTCTTGTTAAAGTTAAACTTTATTCAGGCAGAGGTCATCAAATTCGCGTTCAAATGAAAGGCATTAAGTGTCCAATTTATGGCGACCAAAAATATGGCGGCGAGGGAATGGACAAAGTTATGCTTAATTTGTTTGCAAGTGAACTTTCATTTAATCATCCAACAACAAAACAAAAACTTATTTTCAGGGTTTATCCGCCTGAAACAGAAAGTGCTTGGAATGAGTTTAGATTAGAGAAATATTTGTCACTTAAAACAAATTATGATGACTAAAAATATGGAGAATATTGCTCCATATTTTTATTTAAAAAGTGATGTGAATGTAGAAAATTTGGGGTGTTATGTTTCACATAACACTTGGAGAATGCTATGCAGTTGCCATTAAAATGCCAGGAGAAAGTGAGCAGGCTTTATGCTGAGTTAAAACAAGGCGAACTTTCAAAAGTGCAGAAGAATTTAACTTATAAATATAAAAACGAAACCGGTGAAAGCAAGTCATTAATTGATTCAAAAGCAGACAGTTTGCTTTATGCAATTTCACGAATGCCGGCAACTTATGCGGTGATTTACACACTGCTTAGTCAGTTGTTAGAACAGGGGTTAATTTCTGGAATTGAGTCAGTTTTAGATGTTGGCTCGGGAACAGGTGCTGGTTATTTTGCAATCAAAGAGTTTGATGACGACACACAAATTGCTCTTTTCGAGCGAGATGAAAATATGATTAAAGTTTTTGAAACTTTAACAGATAATGAAGTGTCTGTTCAAAAACTTGATATTGTTCGTGACAGGCTTGAAACAAAAGCCGACCTTGTGATGACGAGTTATGTGCTTTCAGAAATGAAAGAACAAGACCGATTAAATTCGGTTTTAAAACTTTTAGAATCTGCAAATAAATATCTTTTAATTATTGACACCGGCACACCTCGAACTTATGAAAATATGATGACCGTGAAAAGGTTTGTGCAAGAAAAGGGGTATAATGTAATTGCTCCTTGCATGTCGAAAAAATGTGGGCTTAAAAATGATTATTGTCAGTTTTATGCAAGGGTTGAAAGGTCTGCACTTATGCGTCAGGCAAAACAAAGTGAACTCTCTTATGAAGATGAAAAGTATTTTTATCTTTTAATTTCAAAAGAAAATGCCGAAATTTGCGGCAAAAGAGTTATAAGAAGACCGATAATCAAGCCAAACAATGTTGAACTTATGCTTTGCTCTGGTGATGGTGCAAGCAGAGAAAATTTCACAAAAAAGAACAAAGAACTGTTTAAACAAGCGAAAAAAGCAAAAATAAACGATTTGATAAAATAGGAAAGTTAATATGGAATTTAAAATTGAAGAATTAGATAAGAAAAAAGAATGTTTTGAAATTAATGAAAAAACTGCAAAAGATTTAAAAACTGAATTGAAAACTGCAAAATTTACTGATGTTTCAGTTAATTTTGAATATTTAAACTTGGGCAATAAACTTTATGGTGACAACAAAAAGGCAAGCATTGAAATTCAACAAGAAAACTGCAAAAGAGTGATTGAAGTTTTTAAAGCATGCAAAAAGGCTGTTAAAATTATTAAAAAGTTGAAAATTGAATGGAGTGGCGTGCTTTACATTGAAGGTTTGAAAAATAAAAAGAATAACAACGATTTAATGCTTATTGCCTTGCTTGACACTCATTTTAACTATAACATTTTTAAAAGACTTGGAAGTGCTGTTCATTATTCATGTGATTATCTTGATAAAGAAAATGAAATCAACAATATGTGTGATTTTAAAGATAATAAATGCGTTAAACACAGAGAACTTAACATTGAAAAAAAAACAGGCTGCTGCCCATCATTTTGCAAATATGTTGATTGCAAGGTGTGCACCGTTAAAAACTTGTCTTGCAAAATCTTTATGTGTAACTTTTTAGAAGATAGGGGCTATTACTTCACACCACACACTATTCCTGTTTTAAAGAAACATTTAAACATTGTTGAAAGGTTTATGTGTTTTGGGTTATTATTCAAAACCACAAAGAGAACCATTAGAAGATTATGGTTTATAAGAGTGCTTCTTGCACTTGCAGGTGTTGTGCTTTCGGCTGCACTTGTGATGGCAATTTTGGCAATAATATTATAAAGGAACCACATTTTGTGGTTTTTTTATTTTGAAAAATTTAAAAATGCTATAACTCGTGATTTTGTCTGGTTTTTTATTGCCAAAAAGGGTTTTAGTTTGTTAAAATGAATACGATGACGAATATGTCGCTTTTAAGTTTTTTAATAGCGACTTTTGCAAATAATAAGAGGTGAGAGTATGAAATTTTTTAACAATGGTTGGGACGAAGTTTTAGAAGATGAATTTGAAAAGCCATACTTTAAAAATCTTTTAGACAAGGTTGACGAAGAGTATGAAAATCACAAAGTCTATCCACCTCGTGGAAAGATTTTTTCTGCACTCACTCATTGTGACATTAAAGATGTTAAGGTTGTGATTTTGGGTCAAGACCCATATCACGAAGAAGGTCAGGCTCACGGAATGTGTTTTTCGGTTATGCCAGGCGTGGTTGTGCCACCTTCACTTAAAAATATTTACAAAGAAATTGAGGCTGAATATGGCTTCAAACCACCAAATCATGGATATTTAGTTTCATGGTCAAACCAAGGAGTGTTGCTTTTAAACACAACACTCACTGTTCGCGAACATGAAGCAAATTCACACTCAACTTATGGCTGGCAAAAGTTTACTGACAGAATCATTCAAGAAGTGAACAAACAAGAACAACCGGTTGTGTTCTTGCTTTGGGGAAGAAATGCAATCAGCAAACAAAAGTTTATTGATGAAAATAAGCATTTGGTTTTAACTTCTGCACATCCAAGTCCGCTCTCTGCTTATCAAGGATTTTTGGGTAACGGACACTTTAAAAAGACCAATGACTTTTTGAAAATGCAGGGTAGAAAAGAAATAAATTGGCAAATTGAGGATATTTAGAAATATTATGAAAAAGCATTTAAGTTTTATTTTGGCGGTGATTATCAGCATAACAAGTGTTATGTTTGCTTTTTCATGGCTTTTTAGCCCAAAAGTTAAGGCAAATGCCGAAAGTGTTGTGTTTGACGAAGACAATCTTATAAACAAAGTTGACATCGTTGACCCAAATAATATGAATGCATCATTTTTTGCCGACAGGGTTGAAAATCAAAACCCATTTGACATTTCAACAAAAGAAATGATGACGGGTTACTCGGTTGTTCCAAAAGTTATAAATTCTTCAAAAGACATTAATTCGGCTTATGTTGTGAATGAATTTTCAGTTTTGCCTGATGAATCAATTTATATGTGGATATTCATTCCTAATGATTACTTTTTTGATTTAACCGTTTCAATTGAAGACTCGGCGTCAAACTCAATTTCTTGGACACTCACAAGGTCAGATTTAATATGGCTTTTAGATAATTCAAAAATGGGTAATTATTCTTATGGTTGGAGACTTTTTGAGTTTTGCATTAGTGACGCAACAATGACAGAAACTGTTAAAGATAACATTGCTTTTTATAAGTTCAAAACTTTGAAAGTTTCATACATTAACAACACAGGAACTTACATTGAATCAAACAATAACAAATTTTCATTTTATCATGTGTTTTTAGCAAAGAGTTTTTCAACTTACACAACAGTTGTTGATTCACAAAGTTATGTGCAATATAAACTCAATTCAAACTTTGTCGGCGAAAAGGCTTATTATGTTGATGATGAGATTTTATTTACAAATGTGAAAAGCATTTTTGATGTTTTGATTGTTGGTCAAACAAACCTTAGAGATTATTCAAACAGCAATTATTCATTTGAACTTTCAGTTCAGTCGCCAGATGGTGATATCACTAATAAATATTTCGGTGAAAAATTTATCTTTGATTCTGTTGGTTATTACAGGGTTTCGTGCTCAGTTAAAGAATATCGAACCGACAAGAGCGATGTTGTTTTATTCGAGCAAATGGATTTTTATGTTGACTATTTTGCAATCGGTTCATTCACCAATGTTAACTATGTTTTTGAAGAAGGTGAAAAGACAGCGGTTACTTTCAAGTTTTCAAAATCATTTTTATCAAGTTATGAAGACATTGTGGTTAAATCAAGTGATAAAACAATTGCAGAAGTTACACACTATATAAAAGACGGCGTTTGCTATATTCATGTAACCGGCTTAAAAGAGGGTGAATTTAACATCACTGTCAAAGTTACAGGCGAAAGAGCAGGCACTAACGATGAAAAAATGTATAGCGTTACCACATCGGCAAAAGTTGTTGATAGTGACAAAAAAAGTAGTTCGGAAATCTTTTAATGGGTAGTTTTGGCTATTTATGGGGGTGGAATTGCTATATTTGTCGTTATTTCACTTGTAAAAGCAAGGCGAGTTAGTGTAAAATAAAATTGAATAAATCATAAAGGAGGCGTCAATGAGTTACTACGAAGGCGGCTATGGCGACCACTATTCGGGTGAAAAGATTCCTTATGATGAAATTCCAATCTCGAGAAAGGCTCAAAAGAAAAAGCACCAAAGAGTTTCGGTTTCAAATTTCAACATATTGGTTTCATTAGTTGCGGTTATGTTTATCATAAACATAGGTCTGTGCATAGCGTTAATGTATCATGTTAAGCACGCAGTAAAGAAAAATGTTATTGTCAATCACAAT
>JAFQBZ010000041.1 GCA_017399515.1 Clostridia bacterium
GTTATACATTCCTTGGTTGGAAGTTATCGTTTGGAGCACCTCTTGCTTCAGGCACAACTTTAACAACAATTACAACTCCTAGATATTTGAATAAATATCAAAGCAACTATACAATTTCAAGTTCAGAAATTAATAATCCAACATCTATGACACTTAACACAACAGATAGATATGTAAATTTCTTTGATGTGAAGAGTGATGCAACAATAGGGTTTGATTATTATTATCAAGATTGGTCATCAAATGATGCTTATGTTTGGGATTCAGCAAATAATGAAGGCTATATTAATGTTCGTGGATATGAGCGTGAATTTATCTGGAGATATGATTATCGTGATATTTACGGATCATATACAACTGATGTTTGTGTTGACCCTAATGATACTAATACTGCAAGATATGTTGTTTATGCATACGCAGTGTTCAGCATTAGCGAAGACAGTAACTCACAATATAGAGTTAAATTCAGTGTTCCATTGAACAATGAAGTTGGTTCAGTTAACAACATTGGCATGTATACTTCAATGACAAAAGGACAAACTCCATTCTATCAAACAACTGTTAAATTCAATGATGTATTTGACCCAATTGATGTTACAATGATTGGTTACACATTCAAAGGTTGGTTTATTACACATACACCACTTGATCCAACAGAAACTCTTGAAAGAATCACAGTTGAATATCTTGATAGATATCAAGTTAATGATCCTAACAATTATGTATTTGGTGTTGGTTCAGACGAATTGCTTGAAGATGAAAACTATAGACAAGATTGGTCAGAGTTTAATTCATTCTTCTGGAGATATACATTTAGAAATACTGATTCTTCACTTGACGCCGATGTTTATGCTTACGCATATTACACCGTTAATGAAGAAAGTGTAAGTGAATATAACATCACTTATTATGTTCCACAAGACAACCTTGTTGGTTCTGCTAATGATATTAGCAAATATGTATCTCTTCCATATGCATCTATAACAAAGAACTTTAATGACACAATTGACACACAAGTTGTTTCACTTATCGGTTACACATTTGAAGGTTGGTTTATTTCTACATCAAAACTTTCAACAGGAAGTCTTGTTTTAAGTGATGTTAGATATGAATATCTTAACAATAATTATCAAATTAACTCAACTTACACTAATGATTTAATTCAATCTGATAGTGCTATTGGGGAAGTTAGATATTATCAAGATTGGTCAAGAGGAAGTTCATTTGTATTTAGATATACTTGTGATATTTATGCTTATGCAGTGTTCACAGTTAATGAAGAAAATGCACCTTATTACACAATTAAATTTAATGTTCCACAAAATAACCTTGTTGGTTCAGCAAATAATTTAAGCAGGTACACAACAAACTTCCATACTGTAACAAAGAACTTTAATGACACATTTGATCCTATTGATGTTACACTTGTTGGTTACACCTTTAGAGGTTGGTATATTTCATTTGTTCCACTTTCATCTGGAACTCTTGGAACAACACTTATTGGTGAACACACAACATATAACGGTGTTAGCGTTCATTACTTAGATGATAATTATCAAGTTAATGAGCCAAACCTTGTAACAACAATCGAATCTGACTCTGCGATTGGTAATGTAAGTTATAATCAAGATTGGTCTAAAGATAATGTGTTTGTATTTAGATATACTCAAGATGTATATGCTTATGCATTCTATACAGTGAATGAAAGAGATTCTAAGTATAATCTTACATATTATTGGACTGATGATAACTCAGTTTATATGACCGGTGCAAAGGCAACAGCAAGAGGTGGTCTTGGTATTGAATTTGCTAATGACATTGAATATTATTATGAAGGTCAATATAGAAATTCATACACAACATCATACAATTTCAACGATTTAGTTACACTTCGTCATGATTTAGTTGAACTTGACGGTTACACATTCGTTGGTTGGTATGTAACAACCTCAAAACTTGATAAAACTGCTGCTGCAATTTCTGGTATCACAAGAGAGTATCTCAATAAACCAAAATATAATTGGAATGGAACAGACAGTTACCAAATTAACACAACTTATGGTAATGATTTGATTCAATTTGACGATCAAATTGGTGATGAAAATTATTATCAAGATTGGGCAAATGATAACAATCAAACATTCTACTTTAGATATAGAGCAGATTTATATGCTTATGCACACTATGTTGCAAAAGAATATACA
>JAFQBZ010000042.1 GCA_017399515.1 Clostridia bacterium
AAGCATAGTTATCAAGAAGCAAAATTTTTGAAAAATCAATTTGTTCAAGTGTAGAATCTTCAAAAGCATTAGAACCCACACCAAAATCTAACATAGAAGTTCTAAGTTCTTTAATCACTTGATTATTCTTGAAACAACTAGCACCAATTCTATCAACATAGCATTTTGTTGTGTCATTCATAACCGACTTTGGAATGATAACAATTTCACTAGTTCCGGTATATTCAACAGGAATAGCACAGTTTCCATTAAACTCAAAAACCACACCAGATGTGCAGAAAAATTCTTCAAGACCATCTGTTGTCCACTTTGCATAAAGTGAAACATTTGCATTTTCTTCAGCAACTAATTTTGTTTCATCAACTTGAGATTCTTCTTCATAAGTTTCAGTTGTATACCAACCATCAAAATAATCTTCATACTCAGTTCCTGCAAAAGTTGGAAGTGTGTAACCGGTATCAATTTCAGGAGTCAATTCTTCATCGTCAATCAAACCATCAAGGTATGCTGGAAGCGCGTAATTAACACTTAAATTAAATGTCTTTTTTGCTTCAACAGGAGGATCAACAGGGTCTTCTTCACCACCATTGCCACCATCATCTGGCTGTTCACCACCTGAACCTCCGCCTGAATTATCTTCGCCACTTGAACCACCAGGTTGCTCAATTCCAGGATTACTATTAGAACCACCATTATCATTATCGTTATCATTTTTGCAAGCACCAAAAACAAACATCATAGGAATGATAAGCAAAAACATAAATAATGTTTTAAACTTTCTAAAAAACTTTTTCATATTATCCCCCAAGATAATTTAATACATTATAATTATAGTTTTTTTTAAGAAATATTGTCAAATAAAACAAAGTTGAAATTTCAAAACTTTCACATTCTTTATTATGTGTTTTTCACGCAAAAAAAATCTAGGCAAAACGCCTAGATTTTAATATGTTTATTTACTCCAAAATTATTTTCTTGGATTTTTAATGTTTGCTTGAGCAGCAGCGAGTCTAGCAATAGGAACTCTGAATGGAGAGCATGAAACATAAGTGAGGCCTGCATTATGACAGAATTCGATTGAAGATGGATCACCACCGTGTTCGCCACAGATACCAAGTTTAATGTTTGGACGAGTTTGCTTACCAAGTTTAGCAGCCATTTCAACAAGTTTACCAACACCAGTTTGGTCAAGTTTTGCAAATGGATCAGATTCGTAAATCTTTGTTTCATAGTATGAACCTAAGAATTTACCAGCGTCATCTCTTGAGAAACCAAATGTCATTTGTGTTAAGTCGTTTGTACCGAATGAGAAGAATTCTGCTTCTTTAGCAATTTCATCAGCAGTAAGAGCGGCTCTTGGAATTTCGATCATTGTACCAACATGGTATGGGAATTCTTTCAAACCATTCTTAGCGATAACTTCTTCAGCAGTTTTAACAACAACATCTTTAACAAATTTAAGTTCTTTAACTTCGCCAACAAGTGGAATCATGATTTCTGGAACGATATTCCATTCAGCATGTTTCTTTTGAACATTGATAGCGGCTTGCATTACGGCTCTTGTTTGCATTGCAGCAATTTCAGGATATGTAACAGCAAGACGGCAACCTCTGTGACCCATCATTGGGTTGAATTCTTGAAGAGATGCGATAATGTCTTTAATTTGAGCAACTGTCTTACCTTGTGTTTTAGCAAGAAGTTCAATATCTTTTTCTTCGTGTGGAACGAATTCATGAAGAGGTGGATCAAGGAAACGAATAGTAACAGGAAGACCTTGCATTGCTTCATAGATACCTTCGAAGTCACCTTGTTGCATTGGCTCAAGTTTAGCAAGAGCCTTTTCTCTTAATTCAACTGTTTCTGAGCAGATCATTTCACGAATTGCAGCAATTCTGTCTTCAGCAAAGAACATATGTTCTGTTCTGCAAAGACCAATACCTGTTGCACCAAAATCAAATGCTTGTTTAGCATCTTTTGGAGAATCAGCATTTGTTCTAACTTGAAGTGCTTTATATTTGTCAGCCCAACCCATAATTCTACCGAAGTAACCTGAGTTAACGTCAGCTGGAATTGTCTTAACTTCTTCAGCGTAAATCTTACCTGTTGAACCATCTAAGCTCATCCAGTCGCCTTCATGGAATGTTTTGCCATTGATTGTGATAACTTTCTTATCTTCATCAATAGAAACTTCATTGCCATTTCCGC
>JAFQBZ010000043.1 GCA_017399515.1 Clostridia bacterium
TATGCTTTACATTATAATATATATTTATATAGGGCGTGCAAATGCCGATAATTTCAGTGTCGAAAAATGTCGAAAAAACACGAAAAATATACGATGAAAAATAATCAAAAAATATCAAATTTGGGGATTGACATCACTTTTTTTAGAGGGTATAATGTAAGTGTACATAATCTTTTTAATATGTCGCAATAAAAGAAAAGGGAGTAGGCATTTTTATTGGGCAAGTTTTTTAATCTTTTAACTAAATTAAGCATATTATGTTATGGGTTATGAAAAACAAAAAGGAGAAACAAAATGAAAAAGAAAATCTTAAGTCTTTTCGTGGCAATCTGTATGATTTTTCCAATGGCATTTTCTTTAGTGGCTTGTGACGATGGTGAAAAAGACCCATCAAACGAAGCAACAAAGCAAAGCACAATGGCTTCAGAAAACATTACACTTGCTTATGAAAGCACTGTTTATGATGGCACAGAAAAAGAACCATCAGTTGTTTTAACTTATGATGACGAAATCATCACAAGTGATAACTACACTGTTTCTTATCTTAACAATGTTGATGCAGGAACTGCAACAGTTGTTGTTAAGTCAAACGCAGACAGTGATGTGCTTGCTGCAAATCTCGAATTTTCAACAACATTCGAAATTGAAAGAGCACCAATTTTTGTTAAAAACTTTGCTGCACTCAACAGTGCAATTCAAGTTACAGACAAAAACCATGTAATCACACTTGCTGGCAACATTGAAATGGTTAGAGACACAACAAACAGCAACTATGTTGCTCCTGTTCTTATTTTCCCACAAGAAAATCAAGACATCGCAATTGACCTTGCTGGTTATGACATCAACTCTTACCTTTGGATTGCAAGTGACCTTGCAGGTTTCCCTGTTTCAGGTGCTTACTATGGTCTTGGAACTCAAAAGCCAAATGTAACAACTGCAACAGATAAAACTGTTAAACTTTCAATTTACAACTCTTCAAATGCTGAATCAATCATTGGTTTTTCTAGTAACGAAGACGATTATGCAATCGTTATGAAAACCAACAATGACTTTGATATTGATTTCGAAGATGTAACATTTAAAGGTTATTGGGGTGCACTTTACACAAATGGTAACTATTCAAGTAACACAACTTTAAATGCTGAAGATTGCAAATTTATTGGAACAAAAGTTGTAGGTCCAACTTATGACGATGTTTCTGCTGGGGCTTATGTAGCATCTGGTAAAATTATTTACTCTTATGAAAATTGTCATTTTGAAGGCTTCTCTGGTTATTATGCTAAGAGTGGTCATCATTATTTCTTAAACTGCACAGTAAAAGCAGTGGGTAATGATGTGTTTGAAAAAGATCATAATGGAAATGGTTTCTATCCAACTGGTTCAGCATTAGTTCTTGATTCATGTGTTGGATACAGCACAGTTCCATCTGCTGGTTATCAAAAGGCTTTAACTGTTGATATTTCTGGTGGCAGATTTGTTAGTAAATCAAAACACGCTATCGAAGAATTCAGCACATATAAAGTTTCTGCTGATAGAATCAGTTATGCATTTGTTAACATTGTTGATGAAACAGTGTTAGAAAGTGCTAGTGGTTACAAAGCAATGAGTTTTGAAAATGCTGAAGCATATCACAATCACACATATTCAAATGATAGCGACAGCACTTGCAACAACTGTGGTGCAAACAGAAGAGTTTTAGGCAAAGATTTATGGCTTGGCAGAACAGGTGAAGTTCCTGCTGAAACAGACGGCGTTATCGTTATTTCAACTGCTGACGAACTTGCTGCTTTTGCTGCAGCAGTTAATGCTGGAAACACATTTGCAGGCAAAACAATTGAACTTGCAAATAACATTGACTTAAACAACATTGAATGGACACCAATTGGTTGTGGAAATAACACAACAACAAAAACATTCAAAGGAACATTTGATGGAAAAGGTTTCACAATTTCAAACCTTAAAATCACAAACTTTGTTGGTGGCGCTGCTGTTAAATCAGCAACAGGCGTTGGCTTATTTGGAAATGTTGGAACTAATGGTTTTGTTAAAAATGTAAATATTGATGGTGCAAGAGTTGATGGCAACCACTATGTTGCTGCACTTATTGGTTATTCTTATTATGCTAAAGTTGAAGATTGTTCAGTTAACAAAGCAACAATCAACTGCACACACTTTGACGATGATGAAGATGGTGACAAAGCAGGCGTAATTTTTGGTTGGGTAGGTTTTACTGCAATCAATAGAGTTTCAGTTTCAAATTCAAGAGTTAAAGCAGGAAGAGATGCTGGTCAAA
>JAFQBZ010000044.1 GCA_017399515.1 Clostridia bacterium
GGCAAAAAACAAATTTGAAAAAGAAGCAGAAGTTGCTGCAAATTGGTGGAAAAACAACATTGGCGTTAACGCAAAGCAAAACAATGGAGATGATTTTGCGTCTTTATTTATGCTTATGAACTCATTAAAAGTTAGAATCACTGACGAACAAAAAGAAGTCTTTTCACGGGTTTTAAAAGAAAGTGTTGCAAGTGAACTTGCTCGTCTTGGAAGGGTTTATTTATCAGTTGATTATGGTCCTGATATGATTTTGGCTGATGCTGCTGACAAGGCAGAAATCAGTTATGCAGCATTTCCTGTTAAAACTTCTATGTGGATTCATGAAGGAAAGGTTCAAGTTGCTTGCGGCTATGGGGCAGAAGCAAAAGAAATTTATAATGCTGAACCAACCCAGCCACAACCTGGTCAAGAATAAATAAATGAAAATGGTGGAATTTTTCCATCATTTTTTTATTTGTTTTTTATTATTTTTAAAGTTATTTTATTTGCGAAAAAGTTAGTCTATGTGTTAATATTATGTTGAGATTATTTTGGGGGATTTTATGTTAGTTAAAAATGTTAACGGCGAAGCAGTTGGTGCTTCAATGGTGCGTGATTCAGAGTTTTATATTGAACTTGCTAAATTTGTTCAGGCTTACACCTTGATAATTAACAATCCAAATGAGTTTTTAGCAGAAGTTGGTGAAAGTTCTATCGATGAAAAAAATGGAAGAGTAACTTGGCCACAACTTGTTAAAATTATATCTAAGTGCGATTTTGGGTTTATTACCATTCCAACAGACACCGAACTTAAGGTGTTTTATAACTATGCACTTGAAATCGGTTCACTTGATTCAGTAAAAAAGAAAGTTGCTTCAGTTAGTGATGTTGCAGACGCTCAAAAGCATTATTATAACTTTATTGATAAGGCAAAAGACAAGGCAGAGAATGAGTATTTAAAACAACATGATATTTATCTTTCTCGTGAAAGTGAAATGAGAAATGTTGACAATGAACTTTCAAAAATCAAAGCAGGCTCAATCTTTGCGTTTACAATGATGATATTTTCATGCTTTATTGCGGTTTTTGGAATCCTTAGTTTCTTCTGGGATAACGCCATTGCAGCAAGCATTGGCAAAATTCTTCCTGTTTGGAAAGAGCAATATATCGGTGGATTAATTTTAATGTTTATTGGCATTTTGTTGTTCTATTTATTTGACAGAATGCATGAACATTTCAAAAGAAAACACTTTAAACTTGAAAGGGCAACAAAAACAATTTTTGAGCGTGGAAACGAAGTTTACATTCAAGAAATCACACTCAAAAGAAAACTTGACAGACTCACAAATGAACTTAAAATTGTTCAAACAGAACTTAATGACAAAAACAAAAAATATGATGTTCAAGAGAATATAAACAAACTTAAAGCAACAAATAAATATTATCAAAAGTTTGCTGACAGTGAAGAACTTGTTTCAACAACTTCAACTCCAGCAACTGATGATGAAAAGAATATGAGAGCAGAAGACTTTGCACCTGTAACACTTACTCGTGAACAAGAAGAAAACCTTCGTCGTGTTAGCAAAGAAGCCATTGTTCTTGAAGGTCAATTTGATGAAGAGGCTTATAAAGAGCAAGTTGAAGGTACTGCAAGCAGAAAGAAAGAGCAAGAAGAAAAAGAAGCAGAAGAAAATGCTCAAACAGTTGAAGAAAAAACTCAAGAACAACTTAAAAACCAAGAGAAAGAACTTTTGGATTCAATTGATTATATTAAAGAAATTTTGGGTTTCTCGAATGAAGAAGACCTTGAAAAAGGTAAATAAAATTTGTTATGATTTTATTATCAAAAGGTATTCCATTTTTAGTATTTATGTGATATAATATGTCTAACTAGATAATGAAGACATAAAAGAAACTCAAAGGGAGGAATGTGTTTATGCCAGATGATAAAGCACCAAGCGGACCATCAAGTCCTTATTCAAGTTCACCGTTTTATCCTCATGTTGCGACCAACACCAGGCAAAAACCTTATGTTTACTATAATATTGGTGTTTACACAACACTTTACAACCGTATAAGAGGTGACCTTCAAAATAACTTTGATGGTGATTTGTCTACATTTGACACAGTTATTAATGAGAAAATTAGAGAAGGTTTAACAGGACCAAAAGCGAAAGTTGAAGCCTTCTTAAAGCAGTATGGCTATGAAGGAATAGTCAAACTTTATAATGACGACGAAATTGATACACCTGAAAAACTCAAAGCATTAAAAGATAATGATTACGACTTTCCGGTATCAAGCATTAGTTTTATTAAAGACTTTGACAAAACCGTTGCACTTGCCAGAGATTTTGCGAGAGTTAAATATGGCGCTGACAAGAAAAGAACAATGCTTTCTTATGATGACGCTCGTGAAATTATGCTTATCAAAGAAGAAAAATCTGATAAGATGTTCTATGAAGCGAACAGAACTCTTTTGACAAATGTCGGTGGCTTAGATGGAAAGGGTAAACTTGCTGGTGGTCCACTCACTCAAGCAATGAATAATGCCCAAACAAAACTTCGTGGTATGAAGAAAAACCTTCGTCTTGGAAGACTTAAAGCCCTTGGTTGGACTGCTCTTGCACTTGGTGCAGGTGCACTTACCGGTGGTTTAGGTTTTGCAACACTTGGGCTTGGCGGATATGCTCTTGGCGGTGTGTTTGGCGCACTTTACACAACTTCTAGTGCGGCTGCAACACTTGGTGGTTTGGTTGCTACCGGTGCTGCTGGTTACACCACATATAAGGGTATTGGTGGGTTTATGGCCAGACTTGGTCAAAACTGGAAAGACAGAAAGAAACTTGCTCAATTTAAACATTCAAGAGGCAAATATGCCGAAGCAAAAGAAGATGAATGGGATAAAATGGGTCTTAAGAGAGTTTCTCAGGCTTATGATGAACAAATTGCACTTTCAGAGTTCTATAAAAACTATAACTCTGGAAAGGTTATGTCTAAACTCAAAAAGGGTAAAGACGGAAAGGTTCTTCCTGGACAAATGGAAAACTTAGAGGCTATTGACTATGTTCCAATGCAATATAGAAAAGCATTTAAGAGATATATTGCTCGTCAAGAAGAATGGTTTGGACCAAAGGCAAGAAACGCAAAAACATTATTTACAAATGCAAAACACCACAGATTCGTTGCTAACCAAGATTTAAAGCCAGGTGAAATGGGCTTCTATAATCTTTATAAGTATATGACTCATGGTGTTGAAGGTTATGAAACTTCAGACCTTACACCTGATGAAGTTATTTTGAACTATGGCACAGAAGTTACTTCTGGAACAGGTGCTAAACCTAGACTTCACCCAGATGTTATCAAAGAACACAAAAATTATCCTGATGAACTTTCATACATCACAGCAAGACTTAAAGAGTATGTTGGATATGAAGAATCATTCAAGAAAAAAGGTGCTCTTGGTGAATATCAACAAGGTTTAGAATTATTCGTGAAGGCATATAACAATTCATTTAATGGTTCATTATTTGAAAATGCTTACACTTCAAAAAGTATCGGTGACGCACTTGCGATTATGGATTCTGATACATTCAAAACAATGGTTAATGTGACCCAAGCAGGAACAACTGACGCACAACTTAGAGGTGTTGTAAGTTTCCTTACTGCTGAAAGAGATAACAATGTTAGACCTGTTAAAGTTCTTTCAGAAGATGTTGGTGTTGGTGTTGAACATCAAATTGATATGAGTGAATCTTCACTTAAAAAGGGTTGTGAATCGCTTGGTGACACAAGTGCTGAAGCACAAGCAGCAGCCGCTGCACTTGCTGCAATGGATACCTGTTCAGTTAAGTTTGAAAGTGGCAAGGTTGTTCGTGAGGCAAACCCTTCAGTTGTGGCAGCAATTAATGCTGTTACTGATGCAAAAACTAAGAAATATTTAACACATATTCTTGAATCTAAACTTGTTGGCTGCAAAGTGTCAAATGATACTTACACATCAACACTTCGTGGTTCAGAAAAATCAACAGCACAAACATTCACAACTAGAATTTACGGGCTTCGTTCAAGTGCTGATGCTGCTGTGATTAGAAGAGATATTGCGGCTTCTTCACTTTCAGTGGCTGTTAAAACAAACTTAAATGCAATTTTAGACGAACAAATTGACGGTTTAGAAACCGACATTCGTGATAAGGCTAGAATTAAAGCAGTTAAGGGTATTAAACATGGTTCAACAAAATTCACAGAACTTGTTCAAGCAATTGATGAAATCAAGAGTTTCAAAAAAGAAGAACTTCATGATTTGTGGATTAAAATTGAAAAGGTTGACGACCCTGACCTTCTTAAATATTTAGAACTTCGCTTTAAAGATAAAGTTACTCATGAACTTATGGAATATGCTACCGACACTTCAAAATTCGGTGGCGAAAACATTGAAGCACAAATGAAGACTCTTAAAGACTTCTTGCTTCAAGCAAGAGCACTTTGTCCTCAAAGTGGGGTGGGTGATAAGTTTATTGATGAATGGCAACTTCAAGAATGTATTGCTGCGCTCAGTGTTCAAGTTAAAACAACATTCAACGCATACCTTGACAATCTTGAAAAGACATTCCTTACAGACACTCAAGCAAAGAAAACAGAACTTACAAACCTTATCAATCAACCTATTCCGGTTGGTTTAAAAGAGTTCTTTGACACAAAAACTCCAGAAAGTGAGGCTATCTTGAATAGGGCTAGAAGATTCACTTTATCTGCCGATGTTTATAACTTTATGACAGTTTCTTCAATCGGTGGTTACACTGGTCTTATCGATGCTGATTCAGCCGATTCTAAAGCAGCACTTAACATCTACTTTAGAAAAGATAGAGGAAGCAGTGATAACCTTCTTGGAATGCTTCAAAGACTTAACTCTGACATTGACCATACAGAAATTAACAGCAGAGATCCTGATATTATTTCTGCTATGCCTGACTTAGATTCTTCAACTCCAA
>JAFQBZ010000045.1 GCA_017399515.1 Clostridia bacterium
ATTTATTAATTAATTTATTTTTATCTTTTTGAATATCACTTAAAAATTCTTTCTCATATTTGTTGTTTGAAATACTCATAATGTAATACCTTAACTCATCTAATGCGTGGTCGTCGTTTTTTATTGGTGAACCATCACCATTCCATCTGTAAGTTTTAAATTCTCTAATTAAATTTGTGCAATTTTTAAATATGTATAATTTTGTTTGTCCGTTGATGTTTTTTAAATATGTTTTTACTTTTGAGATGCCTGAAAGAACATCTTTATTAACTTTTGGATTGGTTATAATACCATGCTCATAAAATAAGTCAGTTACGCTTTTTATTGAAGATAATGTTTTTTGATTTGCAGCACTGTCAATTAAGGTTTCATACATTCCATTAGAGAGTTTTTTCCAGTTTAAGTTTTTAGAAATTTCTTTTATCTTCTTTGCGTGATATTCGATTGTTTTGTTATCTTCAAAATGTTCTGCAATAACATAAACATTACCGTCGTAATCACGAGCATACCAATGGCATGAAAGTGGGTTTGATAATCCTGGGTCAATTGATATATTATCTTGCCAATCAAGTGGAATCTCAAATGGTTCAATTATGTGTGTGTTAATGTCAAACTCACTATAAATTAATCCTTTATCAAACGCTGCAAATCTACCATATTTTCTGCTTTCGATTTCATCATTTGAAAGTGAATTTGTTAGTCTATCAATTTCGTTTTTATTAAGATATGGATTATCTTCCCATTAAATAAAAAGATAGAAAACTTCTCTATCATTATTTGAGTTTAAATATATTTCATCATAAATATATGTGAAGCCTTTTAATGGTGTCATTGTTCCAAAAATTTCACCACACTTATCAAGGACCCTCATTTTACATTCGTTATAAATATCTTCTGGAGGTTCTTCATCAAACCAAACAAAATCAAGGCTTGAACCTTGAAATTTTTCTCTACCCTCTTCGCAAGATTTAAACCAGATTTTGCTATAATTTCCAGATTGATTTTTAATGGTAATACATTCAATTATTCCGTTTTCTGGTGCACCTTTTTTTCCTTGGTTCATTGTTATGTCTACAATTGAATTTCTTGGTAAATATTTTAAAATTTTTGCTTGTGCAACTTCTTTTTGAACTCTATTTGATAAACTGACCACCCAACACTCTGTACTTTGTTTATTTTGTTTAAATGGATGAATACCAAGTGATAGCCAAATTGTTTCAACTGCACCACATTCAGTCTTTCCGGTTCGGTTGCCACCAAATACCCAACGATTTCTTTTTGTTGATTTATGAAATTCAACTTGTTTTTTGTGGATAACTTTCCCGGTGTTGTATTTTAAAAGTGGTTCTATGTTTCTTGATTTTATTTCGTTTTTTATGTTTAATAATTCTAAAATTTTTTGTTTTTTCATAAAGATTTATATTATTTTATAAGTTTTTAAAATTAGACATTTTTCGCATTTTCTTTAAAAAATATATGAAATATAATGTAAATATGAAGAAAATATGTAGTTTTTTGTTAATTTTTATATTTTTTAATAATTCCCAAATAAATGGTAATGTAACTTTTTCTTATGAACAAAAAACACAATATGCAAAAGCAGTTAGCGGTTGTGTGTTGTATAAGTCAGTTGAAATGAAGGATAGTTATGACAATGTTTATTTTTTTGTTCCTGAAAGTTATTTTGTTGTTGTTTTAAAATTTGTTAATGAAAATTGTATCAAAGTTCAGTATGATAAATTTATTGGTTATGTTAAATCTAAATTTGTAAAACTTGTCAATATTATTCCAATAGATAAAACTTTAGACAATGTGAAGTTGGATATAAAAGAAACTTCTGGAACGCAGATTTGGAATATGCCGACAACAGCAGGAATGGTTTTGACAACAATTCCTGCTGGTTTTAAAGAAATTAATTATATATCGTATGTTGTGGGAGATATTCCATATGGTGGAGAAAGTAACATTTGGTATTATGTAACTTACACCCCTTTTGAAAACTCAACTAATGTTTATGAGGGATATATTTACAGTGAAAATGCAACAAATTTAGACGATATAATTTTCAATGTTGAAACTGACCCAGAAATTCAACAAGTTAGTGTGAATGAAAATAATGATTCATTAAATTTAAATGCAACTTTAAAGACAATTATTGTTGCTTTGATATCAATTCCAATTATTTTATTTATTGTTGTTATTTTGTATAAAATAGTTAAAAAGATGCAAGAAAATACAAATAAAAGAATAAATCATAATAATGAAATGATTGAAAAATATAACAATTCTAATGATATGGTTGTTGATAATAAAAATGATAATTTAAGATCAAAAATTAATGATATGAAAAGTCAAGTTTTTGTTAAGCAAAATAAAGATTTAAAATCAAAAAGTAAATATCCATCATTTCCCTTTTATGACTCGGACGATGATTTGCTTTAAGTTTTTTCTTGTTCCTCATTTTGCTTGTAGTTTACATTTTTGTAATAATCACTAACACATTTTAAAAATTTTTCTTTTAGCCATTCTTCGTTTTTTGTTTGTGATTCAATAAATTTTAATGTCCACTTAAATTTTAAACATTCACAGTAAATTGTTTTGATTAGTGAATCAATTTTTCGGTAAATAGTTCTGGTTGAAATTGAATAATATTCAGCAAGTTCTTCAGCACTCCAATTGTATATAAATCGTCTTTCTAAAAAGTCATTGTTTTCTTCAGTTAAACTTTTTAGCATTTTCTTTGTCATCACATAAAGGTTGATTAATGAGTTTTTTCTTTCACTTAAATCAATTACTTTTTCGACCTGATTCATGGTTGTTCCATTTTTATTGAAAATGTCAGCAGAAAAAGAAACAGATGAAGCCTGAATTTCAATAATTTTATCAACAGTTTTAATAATTTCTGGAATTGTATTTTGCTCTGAAATTAAAGTTTTTATCCAGAACTTAAATCTTGTTTCGTTATTCATTGTTTTGATGCATTCTTTAAGTTTTGAATAATCTTGATTTGTATTTTTTGAAAGAGATTTTTTATTTGCTGAAATTGTGTTATTTTGACCCATAATATTCTCCTTTTCTTGCGACTTGTTGTGATTTCATTTTATATTAAAATTTTTAAGTTTTGTTGAAACCCCTGACAGAAATTTTAAATAAAAATAAAATATGTGCAAATTGCACAAAAAGAAAAATATTTTTTATCTGGTTAAGTTATAACATTAATACTAAAAATTCGTCGGTAAATCAGATAATTTACCATATTTTCGTAAATGCTGTGAATTGTTATATTTTCGTAATTTATGAAAATTTAATTATATTAATTTTAGTTTTATAACAATGCAAAAATAAATCAAAATTTGCTTGTTTTTTTCTTTGAAAATTCGACCAAAAATGATAAAATAAGTACGAAGTAATAATATTATTATTGCGCGAAAAAAAACAAACTATTAAAAGGTGGAATTTGTATGAAAAAACAACAGAAAAAATCAATGCCTAATGTCATGAGAAAATGTGCAAAGTTTATCACAATGTTTGTGATGATGATTGTTTCAGTTTTCTTCGTGGCATGTGGAAAAACTGGTGGTGCTGCTGCTTCAGAAATTGACGCATACGGAAAGTATCGTTTAAACCCTGTTACAGCCGTTATCAACTACGCAAAAACTTCTGAAGGAAGATACAATGAGTTTACCGGCTCATTTATTGTCCCTATGGAATATTATTGCGAAGGTTTGCTTAAAAGACAAATCGACGAGGCTTATGAAGATAGAGAGGATGCTGATTTAACTATTGACATGGTTAAGTCTGCTTTTGCTCGTGATTACGACCAAGTTGGTAAGTATGCTGTTCCTGGAAGAGCAAATGGAACAACACTTGCAACACTTAACTCAACTAGTGGAAATATGAGCATTGCCTACCCTGACTATTCTTTATGGGTTGATGGATGCATTTATCAAATCCATGTAACAGTTGATTTGACTAAACTTCAAATTTATCATGAGGTTGCTCAAACCGGTGGAAATGGAACTGCTTACGATAATAAAAACTATATCGCAGCGACAGATGATTTATCTAACATCTTCCATTTTTCTTATCGTATTGGAACATCAGGTCAATGGTATGATGCTGATGAATTTGTTAGAGCAATTTATATGGAAAACAACAACGGACAACTTGATGCCGTTGGTGGTTCTGTTGCAAATCAATCAAACAAATCATTTGACAAAATGTTCTATATGTGTTTCCAACCAATTTTAAATAATGGTGGAACATCAAGAAGAATGAGAGTTAAAGCCGTTCCAAACCTTGGAATGAACTTAGACGCTGACGCAACCGGTGCTAATGAATTAACAACACAATTTGTTGAATATTCAGAAAAAGAAGATGAAGGTGTAACTAGAGGTGACTCCCTCTATTCTTCTGTTGTGAAATTCAATGCATACAAAATGACCTTTAAAACATATTCTGCAAACAGTGCAGATTTAGACTATGGTTATCTTTCATACAACCATAAGAAGTTTTTCTTCTATGAAACACTCACAACCCTTTCTAGACAAACAAATAAAGTTAACCTTTCTTCAATCACAGGTTTCTTCTCAGAAGGAAGAGTTGTTAATGTTAACAGACATATGGAAACCGGCGGTTATTTAACTGCTGAAAATGGCGAAGTTTCACCAATTAATTTCGCTGCATTTGATAGTATTGACGATGTTCC
>JAFQBZ010000046.1 GCA_017399515.1 Clostridia bacterium
CGAACTTCCAGAACTTGACCTCAGTGGACTTATTGGTGAATTTGAAAAAGTTTTGGGACAATACGTTCCAGGAATAGACTTTGCAAGTGGTGAAATTGATGTTGTTGAAATGCTTTCACTTGTTGATTTTGCTGAAATTATGGCTTTCTCAAAACAACTTGATTTGTCTATAGTAAAAGCAAACCAAAATGAAATTTGTGTTGAGTTTGAAGGCTTCTTGATTTCTTTGGAACTTTCAAACGACACAATTGCAAAAATTGAAATTTCACAAAACACAAGCGCTGTGACGGTGGATGTTCTTGCAAACGATTTTGAAATTGAACCTGTTGGAAAATATGTACAAATCAATGTTGCTCTTGAATATATTCCTGCAATTTTGGATTTTGTGACAACAAAGAAATATCAAATCGCAACAACAATCTCTCTTGGAGAAATCGAAGCAGATGTTTCTGGAAAGATTGACATCACAAACGGACTTAAAGCTCAATTTGAAGTTGGCGTTGACAAGTTTGTTTTTGAGATAACATATATTGACGAAGTTGTGTATATCAACTTTAGCAACAAAACTTTCAAAGCAACAATCAAAGAACTTGAAGAGTTTATTGCAAGATTTGAAAAAGATGAAGAAGTTGAAGAAAATGACAATTCAAACTTTGACATTTTGGAAGACATTCTTGGCGATGAGAATGTTTTGGAAATTGCGCTCAAAGCAGGACTCAGTGTTATCCTTGAAAAAGAAGGTAACTCTCTTACAGGACTTGGTTTTGTTTATGAAGACTTGTCTCTTGCATTTGAACTTTCAACATTTGATGGAGAAATTTCTTACACTCAAAATGAACAAGTTTTAAGCATTGTTGAACTTTATGATTTTGCAGATGTTCTTGTAAACTTTGTTACAAACAAAACTCTTGCATTCGACCTTGATATCTCTCTTGGAGAACTTGTTTTGACAGGAAAGGCAATGCTTAAAGATGATGTTGTTCAAGCGTACATTGAAACAGAAATCATGGACAGAACTCTTCTTGTTGTTTTGAAAAATAATAGGATTTATCTTGATTTTGACGGACTTAAAATAACTTGTGCAATTGACCAAATTGGAGAACTTGTTGCTTATGTTTGTGAGTATGCAGGTCTTGAAATGCCGGAAATTGAATTGCCACAAGAAATTGATATTGAAAAACTTATTTCAGATATCGTGTTGAAACTTGAAAATGAAATCCTTTCAATCTCATACGAAGATTTGATTGTGAATATTGACACAACTGAAGCAAAACTCAACTCAATTTGTGTGGGATATGCAGATCTTTCACTTACTCTTGTTCCTTGTGAAGAATTTGACAAGGCAACAGAGGGCGAATATATTGATCTTTACGAACTTAAGGAACTTTCAAGAGCTGTTTATAACACTCTCAAGAACATGTCAGTAAGCGGAACAATTGAAGTTACTCTTAACCTCTTCGGAGAAGACACCTTGCTATCAATTGACTATGCAATTGCTCTTAAAGACAATAAAGTTATCGGTTTTGTTGAAACCGAATTTAAAGGACTTGCAATCAATGCTTATATTGACGGAGAAGATTTGTATTTGAATGTGGTTGACCTTAAGATTCATCTCAATTTGTATGATATCAATTCACTTGTTGATTGGATCAATGAGACCTTTGAGGCAAACATAAACACAGAAGAAATGAACAACCTTCTTGATGAGCTTATGGAAATGAAACTTGATTTTATTTCATCTGTAAAGACGGTTGACGATGTAACTTATGTTGAATTCAAAACAGGCACAAAAGTTCAAGTTGAATATGATGAATATGTGAATGCTGTTAGATTTGAACAAGATGGCAGAGAAGCAATTCTCACATGCACAGATTTCTCACTTATTAACCTTAACAATCTCCAAAGAGGAGAATACAAGGATTGGTCAGAATTTACTGCTCTTATTGAAAATGTTTATTCTCTTGCAATGTCAACACAATTTGATTTGATAGGAGAGGCAAAAGTTTATAACAAAGATGCACTCTCAATGGATATTTCTGGAAATGTGCAACTTGACA